>NZ_JBRIMD010000017.1:0-102596 GCF_052977325.1 Shewanella sp. 0m-6 | reverse complement strand
CCCCAGAACAGTAAAACCAAGGCCTCAACGGTATGCCAAAAATAAAAATGCCGTTCACCTTAAGTGAACGGCATTAGAGCCTAACGAGGCTCTGTTTTATCACAATTGAAAGCGACGGCTATGGCTGAGTCTGCTATTGCTAATGGCGAACTAAGCATGAACTCAGCGCCAACTAATCATGAACTCACGCCAGCTAAGCGCTAGCTAATACCAACTAAGCATTAGCCAAGCGCTAACCAGAGGCCCACACCTATCATCAGGCTACCTGCAATACGGTTCATCCATTTTATGTTATCACCGCGGCTTAAGAATATTCTTAAGCTTTTTCCACCTGCGGCGTAAGCCATCATACTGGTTAATTCGGTAAATAGAATAATGCTGACTAGCGCCAAAAGTTGCGGCGCGACTTCATGCTCAACACTAATAAATGGCGGCAGTAATGACACCATAAACGCCCAGCCCTTAGGATTAGCGATTGCGGTAAAAAAGCCTTGAGAGATAAGTTCAAGGTTACTGACGCTAGATGTTTGTTGACCTTCAACAATCGCCATCTTTCCCCTTGAACGCCACATATTAATGCCGATGTAGACCAAATAGAGTCCGCCAGCCCATTTAAGAATTGAAAACAGTTCAGGGTAGTTAAGCATGATGCTGGCAACGCCCATGACTGCAGCGACGGCCACCAAGGCGACGCCGACAAGCTCACCAAGCATCATCCATAGCGTGCGGCGAAAGCCAATACTCATGCCTAAAGTCATGGCAAGAGTCATGCACATTCCCGGGGTAATGGAGACAAAAAAGAAGGTCGGTAAAAACACGGCTAATAAAGTTAAATCTGGCATTATTTAATTCAAATCGAGATTAATCGAGCATGGATAGAAAAAGGTGGCACAGTGTAGAGAATAAACGCGAGTTAGGGTAGAGCTGAGAGCATAAAAACCAGTCGGTGAGCTAGTTTTTAGTCATATAAAATAGCGCTCCTAAGCACGTACGGTTTAGCCAGCATTAGCTGGCTCTTTTGAATTCAATCTGTCAGCGCCCAAAACAAAGATCTTTAGAACTGAGATTTTTTGGTTTGTGTTACCAAATAGCGAATTCTGGATCGTAGCTTTAGAGTTATCAATCGCCTGCAGCGGGTGCTGGACAGGACGTCCGAATGTCGTGATCACATGGATGTGAAGGAACGACCTTATGTGCAGACACTGCCGTGACACGCAACAAGTCCATCCTTGGAAGCTCGGCCATGACGTCCATGTCATGGACGGTCACGGCCGTATCTACACCGGATAATTGGTACTTACATTTGGGCTTTAATTGTTCGGCTTACAACTTGGAAATGCCCCTTTATCAGTTTCAGATGATGAGCTGCACAGATAAACAATAAGCCTGTTGACCTACTTTTGCTAATCGATAAGTGACAGTTACTGACTACTTGAAATAAGGCATCAATATCAATGCTCACTTTTACCAAAGCAAAAATCAGCTCAAAACGCATCGATAAATGTTCTTGTTCAACTTTGTCGAGTGACAAACTAAGGTGCTGCAAGGGGGAATCAACGCCTTACATCGGTATTCTAATGGGATTATAGCCGAGACGCAGAATAATAACGTCTCGGCTTTCGGAGTGTAGGTGTCAATTACAAACTCCGATATGTATTTATGCTGCTGTAGCTTCACCACACTCGGGGCAAAATTTCATTGTAGTATCAGGCAATACAGCCTCGCACTTATTACAATTTAGAGAATTAAGTTTTTTTCTTAACATCGCGACGTGGATAACACATGGGATTGTTACTTTATATGCAGGGCCTGCAATATCTATCGCAGTCCATAATCCTGTGATTGCCCAGCCGATTGGTCCTGTTAAAATTGCCGCAGCTCTCATTAAGGCAGCATTAGTTGCAAGCATTAAACCTTTGCCCAATATTAATCTTGCAATTTGGTTAGCAATCATTAGCGTTAATTGATATGAGTAAAAGCCACCAGCTCTAAAGATGCTAATAAAAGTTGCAGTTGCAACCCCTCCTTTGCTTAGGCCTCCTTTACCTCCCATTTCAGCAAGTAATTTTTCCTTGTCTTCAGTGGACATATGGTCTAATGCAGCAGTAAGAATAGTCTCAAGTATTGAGTTTTCAATATCTTCAGTAGACTTGTTTTTATTGTAAGGAGCCTTCATTTTATCAGCTACATCGCAAACTATTTCATGATAAGAAGGACCTTCACCTCTCCATACATTTGCAAATGAATTTCCTCCCATATCTCTAATTTCTCTCGCAATTAAATCAGCATAATTTGAGTGTTTTGGTTCATGTGTTTTGTATGCATCATGTCCAGTAAGATCTTCTGAAATCTTATCACTCAGATATGCAACTAAGGTTCCCAAATCTTCGTCTGAAGCAATTTCTAATACCGGGTTTAAATTTTTGTCAAATATCGATGTATTTTTCATTTTGTAACCTTTATTTTTCGTAAGTTAAATATTTAGAAACAATTTTATTTATGTATAAACGAGTAGATAATTCAGTAGTGGGGAACACTGTCTCTGATGTTTTTGCAATTAAATTTATAAACTCTTTAGTAATTTTTCCTTCTCTAGCAAGTTTTTGAATAGATAAAGCAATTCTAATTCGCTCATCAAACTCACCAGCATCTCCCCGAACTAAAAGGTTTTTTTGTGCTTCTGCTTTCAATTTAGCTCTTCTTTTTCTTTGCCTTTCAGCATCAGACATAGCCATAAAACCCTCCGTGACTGTCACGATTTAATGACAATAGTCCGTTACTGTCATGTGAGCAAGTATTTATGTTAATTATTATTGCTCAACAGGTGGAGTTCATATACGGGTAGCCGGAGGTTCCACACCACCCTGCATGTATCTCCGCACACGACTAAATGGATTTAGGAGGTAGGGCGAAGCAGGATGCCAGAGCCGAGGGCGTTTCATTTAGAACGGCTAACTAAGCTTTCTGGTTAGCTTCTTGTTTCGAGAGTTAACTGCGATCCATCCATCTCTTAGTGAACATAAACCCACTTTCTTAAGATATTCATTACTAACGATAATGTGAAGTGTGAGTTATAGAGTTTAAGCACTAACAAGCTTTTGTCCAAAAACGAGCTAGAGCTTTAGCCGTAACTCTAAACATTAAAGATTATGCTGTTCCAACTCGGTGTAGATACAGCTGAGACCGTCGAAAACATGGATGTTTTCGTTGAGCTCACATGGACGTGCTTGCAGCGAGTCTCAGAAGTGTCTGCACATGCGCTGGCCGCAGGCCATTGGAACCACTTTTGTTGGATGCCACTCTTAACCAAAATATATCGAGTCTTTTGGGGCTTTGTAATCAAACGAAGTTTGATATCGCTGTAAGGGCTAGTCGAGCTGTAAGCTCCAACTGACTTTTGTCCAGAAACGAGTTAGCGAACGCTGAAAGTATCGTATAAGCATAACTTTTTTAAAAGCATTAATCTCACCCCGTAGCGCTTCGCTTTCACGAAGAACACGGAGGTAAAGCTCAAGCGCTTAAACGGCTTGAGCAGTTACCTTTGTGCGTACTCTTAGCGTCTTTGATGGTGAGACGAGTGCTAAATCATTCTTCTATTTACAGCACGCCGCGTCGTTTTTGGTCACGCTCTATCGACTCAAACAGTGCGGTAAAGTTGCCTTCACCAAATCCTAAATTGTTTTTACGCTGGATGATCTCGATAAAAATTGGCCCAAATAGGTTTTTAGTGAAAATTTGCAGTAGATAACCGTCTTCGTCACCGTCGACTAAAATCTGATGATGCTTAATTCGTTCACGATCCTCGGTAACCTGAGGCAATTTTTCAAAGATGGTATCGTAATATTCAGGAATGATATCTAAGGTCTGAATAGAGGTGCCTTCCATCGCGTCGAGTGAGCCCACAATATCACGGCTTCTAAAGGCAAGGTGTTGTACACCCGGGCCATCATACTCGCGTAGGTATTCGTCGATTTGGTTTTTATCGCTACCTTTACCTTCATTGATTGGAATACAGAAACTGCCATCTGGCGAACGCAGAGCATATGAGATAAGCGCTGTTTGTGAGCCTTTAATGTCGAAGTAGCGTACTTCAGTAAAACCAAAAATGTCTTTATAGAAATTTGACCAGTGCTCCATGGTGCCTTTGTAGACATTATTGGTGAGGTGGTCGACTTCGATAAAGCCTTTCTCCTGAACAATGACTTGTTCGTCCAAATCCTCAAAATCGGTGGCATAGATATTGTCGGTTTCACCAAAGGTGTCGATGAAATAGATAAGGCTATCGCCAATGCCGTAAATTGCGGGATAAGGCATGTCTTTGGCTGCATCGTCAGCAGGTTTAGCGCCACGAGCAACCGCACCTTCAAAAGCTAATTGGGCGTCTTCAACGCGCCAGCCCATTGAGCAAATTGCTGGGCCATGGCTTTTAGCAAATTCGGCAGAAAAACCTTTACGTTCGGTATTCAACAGAAAGTTAATGTCATTTTGTTTGTAGTACAAAATCTCTTTAGATTTTGACTTTTTCAGCAATGAAAAACCGAAATCAATAAAGACCTGATGCATATAGTCTTGTTCAGGTGTGGCAAACTCGGTGAATTCGATGCCGAGTAAGCCTAGTGGGTTTTGTTCGCTTGCCATTGTAATGTCCTCTGTCAATTTGATGCTACATACCAGCCACTCTATTGGTGGCCTTAATTCATGAACTATCGCGTTAGCTTTCAATCCAAGAACGGTTGTAGTCGTTGCTCATGCAATGCTTTACATGTTCCGTTAGTTTGAGTGGGGCGAAGGTATCGACCATCACTGCGTATTCGTAGGTTTCGGTTTTACCAATAGAGGCTTCAGTACGGCCTGGTTGAGGTCCGTGAGGCACGCCTTTTTGGTGTAGTGTCATATAACCCGCTTCAATGCCTGTACGGCTCATAAAGTCGCCATCGACGTAATAGAGCACTTCATCACTGTCGATATTGCTGTGATAGTAAGGTGCAGGTATAGACTGGGGGTGAAAGTCGTACGGGCGTGGTACAAAATTGCAGATAACAAAGTTGTGTGCGGTAAATACGAGGTGGTCCGATGGTGGCAGGTGGATTTTACCCACTTTAGGGGCGTATTCCTGGATATTAAAGGCCCATGGGTACACACAGCCGTCCCAGCCGACTAAATCAAATGGGTGCCATTCAAGTGATGTCAGTTGATACTTATCACCAAATTTACACACTAACGGGAAGTCGCCTTGCTCTACGATGGCTTCTTGTAACTCGGGCGTGCGGATATCCCGCTCACAGTAGGGAGCCGATTCAAGCATCTGGCCGTATTCGTTACGAAAATGCTTTGGCACCTCAACCATGGTTGATGACTCAATAACAAACAGTCTTACATTGCTGTAATCATCGAATTTTAACTGATAAGTTGTGCCGCGAGGGATCACTAGGTAGTCCCACTTTTTAACGCTAAGTGCGCCATACTCACTATAGAGTGTACCTTCACCTTCATGAACAAATACCACTTCGTCTGCATAGGCATTACGATAAAACTCGCAGGTATCTTCAGTAACATTTGCCGTGTACATGGCCACATCATTATTAAAGAAGATTTTATTGCGGCTATTAAAAAAATTACCACAGCAGTCTGCTAACTTTGTGTCGAGTTTATAGTTCTGTACTAATGAGTCTTGCCAGTCTTCGCCATGAGATAGCATGTAAGGGCTAACAGCAAGCGCCTTGGTCGGCATATTGTGGTGATACTTATTCGAGTAGATATTGGAAAAGCCATGAGTGGAGAACAACTCTTCACGGTAGAGTTCTCCATTGTCTTTTTTGAATGTGATATGTCGCTTAGCGGGAATAGTTCCTTGCTTCACATAAAATGGCATAGTTGCTTTTCCTTCAGTGTGCTCACGCACTTATTGATAATGTGATCTAGCTTCAATTTAGTTGCTTGAACAAACAAAAAAAAGAATAATAATTGGCTCAAGACTATCTAAATATTAGATGGTATATTTTGATTTACGCAAAGGAAGCAATATGCGAATCGATGTTGATGCGTTTAAAGTACTGCAGGTTTTAGTCGAAGAGGGCAGCTTTGCTAAGGCTGCAGAGCGTTTACATAAGGCTCAGTCTGCAGTGAGTTACCAGGTTAAAAAGCTTGAGCAACACCTTGGCGTAAATCTTTTTTGTCGCGACCAGTATCGAGCAGAATTAACACCTGAGGGCAAAGTTATCTTGGCTGAAGGGCAAAGGTTACTGCAGTACCTTGCCAATATTGAGCATTTAGCGAGTCGCTTTAGTGAAGGCTGGGAGCCTAAACTTGAGATTGTTATCGACGGCGCTTTGCCAATGAAACCTATTATGCGCGCGTTAAAACGTCTTGCTGAGTTACAGATCCCTACCAAAGTCCAGCTCAACATGGAGTTTCTAGGCGGCGTACAGGATAGGTTTGAGCGCGACAGTGCCGATTTAATGTTGGTGAAAGATTATCGAACGGGGCCAAGTTATCGGCCGCAAGCCTTACCTGATATTACTAGTGTTTTAGTTGTTGCTGCAGACCATCTATTGGCAAATGAGAAAAAACTGAGTCTGTTTGAGCTACAACAGCACGTAGAATTAACCATTGAAGACTCCTCATCAGATAAACACTATCGAGATGAACTGCAGTTTGGTGGCGATAAAGTGTTTTATCTCTCAGGGTTTATTATGAAAAAAAATGCACTGTTAATGGGCTTAGGTTTTGGCTGGATGCCTGACTTTTTGATTGAATCGGAGCTTAAAAGCGGTGAACTGGTAGAAGTGGATTTTAATGGGGGGAATCGTTACAGCTTTACTCCTCAGCTAGTGTCGACCATGGAGCGACCGCTTGGCCGAGCAGGGCGCTTATTTACCGACCTGATTATGGAAGAGTTTGCTTGTGAAAAACATCACATCTAATGATTGGGATCACGTTAACTGACCTGATTGCAGAATGAATAGATAAATGCAGATTATCGGTAGCGTTTTGCACTCAACACACGTTTGTATTTGGCTGCAGTAAAAAGCTTTATTGGCTATCGAACTCATTCGCTAGTACATGCAGGTTAGGTTTGCTACAGATTAAATTATTGATTTATTTTGGTATTTAAGTGGCATTTAAGCGGTTTTGTCGTGGTGTGACGTTAAGTTTGGGTTCAGTTTACTTAGATTAGAATAACCTTCATCGAACTTGGTACAGCATATGCAACGTTAAAGACATCGCCTTTCGGGCTGGTATTTAACGTAATGCCATGCAAGTAGCTATGCAAACATTTATGTAAAAATTTATGCAAATAGCTATGTTAGTTGGAGGTTTAAATGAAGAGCTCAATTTTGCAAGGTTACCTAGCGAGCCTATATTCCAAGTATGCAACGGATCTAAAACTCGGTGTTCACTATGTTTCCGATCTGCGTTTACAAGAGTTTGTGGCAGATCTCGAAGCCGACGGTATCTTGTTAACGTCATTTGATTGGGCTGAGTGGTATCAAAACAGCTATATGGTCGACAGGCCAGAGTGTATTGCTGACGCATCATTTTACGAATGCCAGCTATTGTTAACGGCAATGGCGCGTATCGATAGCTTTAGTCCTGGTATTTTAAGTAATATGCGTTGCCAAGGCGTATTAATTGCCATTGTAGAACGTTTCCAAAGTTTGAATTATCAAGCAGCGGTGTAATTCCAATTGCTAAAAGGATAAATCAAGATATTAAAAGAGCCGCATTAAGCGGCTCTTGTTATTCTAGTTACTCTTGTTGCTCTTAACAGAACAAGGGAGAAATTAGCCCTCGAAAGGCACAGGCCTTGGGGTGTTTGTATTCGATGGCGGTAAAATAGGTAGCACGATTTGTGGCTGCTCACCTGTCAGTGAATTTAAGAATGCCACCATCTCTTTAACTTCTTTATCAGACAGCTTTTGACCTAGTTGAATATCAGCCATGGTGTTAACTGCTTCTTCAAGTTCCCAAACACTGCCATCGTGGAAGTACGGGTAGGTAAGTTCGATATTACGTAGTGTTGGTACCTTAAATACAAACTTATCAGCTTCTTTGCCTGTTACAGCCTTTCTGCCTTCAGCTGGGTTATCGGTATGGAATGGTTTAACAAGACCCATTTTCATATACATAGTGCCGCCAACAGCAGGACCGTTGTGACAGCTTACACAGCCTTTATCTTTAAATAACTGGTAACCGGCTTTTGCTTGCTCGCTAATCGCGTCTTTATCACCCTGAAGGTATAGATCGAATGGCGCGTTTGGCGTGACTAAGGTTTTTTCAAATTCTGCTATCGCATCGGTGATCATATCCATGCTGATAGTTTTTGAGTCATAGACGGTTTCAAAGCGTGCTTGGTATGCAGGCATAGAGCGTACGGTATCGACTGCAAGTTCATGGGTAAAGCCCATCTCTTTAGGGTTAGCGATTGGGCCCGCAGCTTGCTCTTTAAGATCTTTCGCTCTGCCATCCCAAAATTGTGCTAGTCCATATTCGGCGTTTAGAACAGTAGGCGAGTTGATTGGACCTTCTTGCCAGTTGTGACCAATTGATGTTGGTAACGCATCAACGCCGCCAGTAGATAAGTTGTGGCATGAATTACATGAAATAAAGCCTGATTTAGATAATCTTGGTTCGAAGAATAACATCTTACCGAGCTCAACTTTTTCAGGGTTTGTTATAACCGCCGCAGGAATGATTTCAATGGGCTCACTGGATGCATTTGAGCTAACAGACAAAGTAGAAAGAAGAGCGATAGAGAGCAAACTAAGCTTATTCATTTTAGCCTCAATTAAACATTACATTTTATAGGGTTAATTTAAGAGGCGATAATAATGTAGTTTTATAAAATAAGGTAACGCTTTGTTTCGATTAGGACTATCGTTGATTTGGATTGATAATTTGAGAGGTTGGTCGCAGACAGACTACCTAATGTTAGGTAGGTTTAGTAGTTCTTCATCTGATTGTGTTGATTTTAATTTTCGGGCGACCCTAATAACAGCTAAAACCGTTTAACCTTCACCACTGTTTTACGGCTTTTTATTTTAATTCCCCATTAAAACCTTTCTATCGCATCTGCGACGGCGCTGATTTCAATACGACTGACGCTGTTTTAGACTGACGCTGTTTGAGATAGGGTCTATTTTGATAGAGGCTGTGCTAGATAGGGCCTATCTTAGCCTGGAAGGCTAGATTTTTGGCGTTATTGTGGGGATTGACTAAAATCTTGGATAGGTTTAAAAACGCGGTCATCGGACTCTTCGCTTTGAAAAGTAGCTTTGAACAGCAGCTTTGAGTACAGGTGTGTGGCGTTGAATATAGAAAAGGCAAGGTGTGAAAACGAGTCTTTGCGTTTTGAGATACAAGAGCACGGCTTGGGCAGGCTTTTTTAAAAGGCAGGCTAAAGCTGCTGTGTGCCTATTGGCTTTATGCTGTGCCGGTGGAGCTTATGCCGATACCCTGTATTTGACTTCTGTTCATTGGCCGCCTTTCTCGGGAGGGCAATTAAAACATCAAGGCGCATGTATTGCTGTGACTCGAGCGGCGCTAAAAGCGGTAGGCCATAATGTTGTTGTAGATTTCTACCCATGGAGTCGAGCGGTGAGAATGGCATCACGTAATAATTCTAAGTACCTTGGTTACCTTCCTGAATATGCATATCCAACAGATAAGTTTGTTTTTTCTGAGTCTATGGGGCGAAGTGGCTTAGGTTTAGTAGAGCAAAAGTCCCATCCTATCAGCTGGACGCAGCAGAGCGACTTGAATCACTATACTATCGGAGTGGTTGAAGGTTATGTCAATACTCCAGAACTGGATGGGATGATGGCACAAGGAGTGCAGCCTTTTGAGGCGGTGGCATCGGATCAACATAATGTGAACAAGGTGGTTACTGGTCGAATCGACGGTGCGATAATTGATGAGCATGTTCTGCAGTATATTTTGGCGCAACCGAATATGAAGGCGCTAAAGCATAAACTGCAATTTAATAAGAAGCTTTTGACCTATAAAGAGTTATTTATCGCATTTAAAAATAATGAAGCGGGGCGTAAGTGGCGTGAGCGATTTAATCAAGGTCTTAGCAAAATTGATGTGAAGGCTATTCTAGAAAAAAATATGGTTCAGTGATGTTATTTATCTGAGTTAACCGGTATGAAACCTCAAGTCTTTTTCTCCCCAAATCGTCTTTATTAAAATACTTATTTATTAAAAACTGTCTTTATTAAAAGTCTTCTTTATCAAACTATCAATGAGAACAAATGAAATCAGCGACTTTTGGGCCACATCGCTGAGCAGTTAGCTCCTACATGATGAATGATATTGAGCGAAATCAAAGCCTGACAGGTTCGCCTTGAATGCGTAAAAGCTTGCTCAATATTATTGAGCAAGCTTAGTTAACTTTTTTCATTAGTTAACTGATTACACAAGATAAGCATTCAAGATAGATTTGAGTTTCGACTCGCCACAAAAACCTTGCTGCAATACCTATTACTTAACAAGATCATTAGGCCTTTGCCACTACGGTTTGGCCGATAGGGGTTAAACTCAATATCGCTAATTTGAGATGTTGCAAAGCAAATGGGATCCCGATAATCGTGACCGCACAAGCTAATGCATGAGCAATGTGCCCGATAGCTAGCCAGATCCCAAAAAATAGGAACCAGATAATATTACCCACCATGCCAAATGCGCCGGTACCTATATCTTCACTGCCCGTTAGTGTGCGTCTATTGATTGAATCTTGTCCAAATGGCCAGAATGTCATTTCACCTATTACAAAGCAGGCTCTACCGAAGGGAATGCCGATAATACTGATAAAACACAGTAGTCCTACAAACCACCACGCAAGTCCCATTACAAAACCACCTAAAACAAACCAAGCAATATTAAACACTAAACGTAGTACTGCCATTAACGGCTCCTTAATTTTCATTCCCTCTTTAGGGTATGTTTTTATCTAAGCGATTTTCGTGCCAACATGTAAGCTATTGTATTTAAGTGTTTTTAATTGTAATTTGCTAGTGAGTAGAAAGTATCGGTAAGCCTTTTGACTAATAATTAGTGATTTTTACATTGAGTCTTCAGCAGGCTTACTTTGCGGCTATGAGCAAAAATTGAGTTGTTGCTACTTTTAATCCTGTGGATAGGTTATTAATTCTCTTACCTCAAATGGGGCAAAGGTTTAGAATAGACTGGGAAAAATTATTAATTAACCGTCAGGGATCTGAGTGAGTACTTCTTTGTTAGCTAACACACCGGTAGAAACCATCTCTTTTAATGGCAATCATGTTTATGTGAAACGTGACGATCTGTTAAGTGAGGCATTTTCTGGAAATAAAGCGCGTAAATTTGCCTATTTTCTTGATAATGAATTTCCAGGTAAGTCTGGTTTAGTCGGCCATGGCTCGCCTGTAGCCAATTCTCTGTATTCGATGTCGGCATTAGCCAAAATTAAGGGATTAAGGCTCGATTTTTATGTCGACCATATTGCGGAACAGGTATTGAGCTCGACGGTTGGTAACTATGCCGCGGCCATCGCTAACGGTGCGAATGTCATTGATGTGTCAACGTTGTCGGATAGGCAAGATTTGAGCTGTATTGAGTATATTGAGCAACATGTTTTACCCCATCATGATGAACTACTGTTTGTTCCTGAAGGAGGGCGCTGTGAATATGCACGCTATGGGGTACATAAATTGGCACAAGAAGTGGTTGATTGGTGTGCGAGTGAGCAGCTAAGTGAGTTACGAGTGTTTCTCCCCTCGGGAACGGGCACAACGGCGGTATTTTTAAGTGAATATATGGCGTTATATGCGCCACACATCGAAGTATTAACGTGCGCCTGTGTCGGTGATAACGATTATCTAAAACAGCAGTTTAGGCTTCTGGTGAGTAATGAGCAATTACACCCTAGGATTGTTGATATAGGCAAAAAATATCATTTTGGTAAGCTGTATAAGCCTTTTTACGATATGTATAACAAGGTGTCAGAGTCAGGTATTGAGTTTGAACTACTTTACGATCCACTTGGCTGGATGTGTGTTGAAAAACTACTTGATACAGAGCCGTGCTTACCAATGCTTTATATTCACCAAGGCGGGTTACTCGGTAATGCAACTATGCTCCCCAGATATAAACGTAAATACAGCTTCTGAGATATAAACGTAAATATGACTGGTAAGATTTAAAGATTTAGCGGTAACAGACGCTTTGGAATATGAGTTAGGAAGAGATTATTCCATTTGGTTAGGCTAGATACCTTTCAGTTAAGTAAAGCAGTTAGGTAAAGCCTAAACCAAATGAATGTGACTAAATAGCTGAGTAGATGTGTCAGTCCTATTCGTTTGCCTATGAAGACAAACATTCGATACGAGTGAGAGGAGGTGTATCGAAGAGTCGTTTTTTACTATTTTAGCTTATTTATTGCTAGACAATAACCATTTCATAAATTGAAGCGCTTCAGTACGCTTAGAAAATGTTTGTCTATTTTTGCCTTGACTGTCAGTAAAGGCGATTGATGTTTTGTTGACTGAAATAGAATCAACTGGAAAGTTAACTGTAATTTCATGTCCATTTACTTGGTATGACATATGCCACACTCCTTTTATTTTAAGCTACCTAATCCAGGTAGTGCTTTTTAACAATAAGATATCCTTAGCATTTTTGCGAAAGATGAATTTTAAGTTCTATTCGAGATTACTCATCTTTTAATGCTTATACAAGTCGCTTGCGTTTAATTATGTATGTGAATGTGTTTGCGATGTCACAAATTTCACATATAAACAAGCTGCTTAGCAGTTAAGCATAATGTTATGACAGTAGCATGACTGTAATAAAGATGATTTTAACCAGTTGAGATAACGCTTATGTGGGGATCAAACGACGAGTCGTGGATTTTACAAAAAGGCGGTGATTTCTATCTAAAAGGGTCTATCTGAAAAACTGAGCGAATTATATTCAGTGTGGTTTTAATGTCAAGCCTTTAATTGAACAATTTCTGCTTTTTTTACACTCAATTGAGTGTTAACAGTGGGTTAAAGTTTGCTAAGGTGTGTAGCACTTGTTCTGCTAGCGCAAGGAATCGTCCTTCTAATGGAGTCTTCATGTTACGGTTTACCTCAGTTTTAGTCTTATTTATCGCACTTATCACTCCTTTTGTTGCACATAGTACGGGCGTTATCACGGCTGCGCAGCAACCAGCCAAGGATCCCCAGACACTACCTGCCAAAGAAGAGTTATACGATTATAAAGACAGCTTATTTCGAGATACCCCAAGGGGGACGCTGGCAGGATTTTTCGAAGCCGCATTTGAGCAAAATTATGATAAAGCGGCTAAGTATTTGGACTTACGATACTTACCTGATGGAATGAATGCCGAGCAGGGGCCTGAATATGCCAAGCAGCTGATAGCCATCATTGAACGAAATCTTTGGGTTAACCTGCAAGAGATAAATGATACCCCAAATGGTAGAAGTGGAGACCAACTGCCAAATTATCGTGATGCCTTTGGCAGAGTAGAGATTAAAGGCAGTGAGATAACGCTCTTGTTGCAAAAGGTACCAAGTAAGCAGCTTGGTTCTATTTGGAAAGTGTCTAATGCCACGGTTGCAAAAGTGCCGTTGCTTTATAGTGAACTCGGTTATGGCCCTGTCGTTGAGTGGTTTGTAACACATATTCCCGAGGGGCACCTGTTTAAGCTGAACCTGTGGGAGTGGGCATTACTGGTTTGTTATTTGATACTAGCCTTGCTGGTGGTCACTCCGATTACATGGATTGCTAAAAAGTTTATTTTACGCAGCGGTTATCAGTACAAAGAGGATGTTGCTTCTCTAGTCGTTGGTCCATTTAGGTTGTTAGCTGCATTACTGCTTGTTAGAGGCTGGATGTCGCACACAACACTTTCTGCAAATGTTATTGAGATAGTCAATACAGGCGTTTTGCTGCTTATTGCGGTCATCTGGTTTATCTGGTCTCTGACTGACGTGGTTCAAAATAGCTTACGGCTTCGATGGATTAACCGTGGTAATAGTGAAACGGCGTCATTATTAAGGCCGCTTGCCAATTTCACTCGAGTGATCCTCGTAATGCTATCGGTGCTTATTTGGCTTGAACATTTAGGCTTTGATGCTTCAACTATTCTTGCTGGTTTAGGCATTGGTGGTATTGCCGTTGCGTTAGCGTCTAAACAGACGATTGAAAACTTTATCGGTACTATCACCTTGTATTCCTCTGCGCCCATTAAGGTGGGTAACATAGGACGGTTTGGCAGTATTACTGGCACGGTTGAAGAGATAGGGCTCAGGTGCACTCGAATACGGACGATTGAACGCTCGGTGATTAATGTGCCGAATGCTCGATTATCTGAAATGGATATCGAGAATATCTCTGAGCGAGAAAAAATAAGACTAAAAACAGATATCCGTTTGGATTATCGCACCACAACCGAGCAGATCCATAATATTATTGATGATATCCGTACCTTGCTTGAGCAACATGAGAAAGTAGAGGAGAGCCCGCTCAGGGTTACGTTTAAAGGTTTTGGCTTGTATGGTTTGCAATTAAATGTATTTGCTTATATTGGCACCACTGACTTTGCCGAGTTTCAGTTAGTTTCAGAAGAACTTCATTTTGGCATTATGAATATTGTCGCTGAACATGGCTCAAGAATAGTGCCTGTGGTACCTGTTGCTGCGGCTCAGGGCTAGCTTAAGGTTCTACACTATTTTTCTAAACTATATCTAAACTATATCTAAGCTATTTTTAAACAATGGTCCCGCTCTGCACTATGATGCTCGCGCAATAAAAAAGGTCACTTAAAGTGACCTTTTTTATTGCTGATTGACAGTAAGCATCATTAATAAATGAGCTCTCCAATTGGATTGAGTATTTTGCTAATACCTTTAGTAAAATGCAGCGGAGCATCGACAACCGTGTAGCATAAACAGCCTGTCATTGATTTAGGCGAGTGTTGATGGTTAGCATCTAACTCAATAAAATCACCAGGTACATATTGACTAAACTCATCTTCAAAAGTCCCCTCAAGAAGCAAAGTTATCTCCTGACCTGTATGGGTGTGTTCAGGGATCTCACCGTCTGCATCGATATGCAATAAACTTGCTCTAGCACTGCCTTCATCAGCATCGAGTCGCATACGGCTTATCTTGCCAAATCCACTCCATGATTTCCCCGCTTGTTGCTTAAAAGCGCGCGGTAGTGCAAATTTAACCCCCTTAACTTCAACGACGGTTTTTGAATCATTACTTGTTTTGGTTGTGACATCTATGACTGGGGCTAATCTTGTAATTTGATTTAGCATGTCGCTAAAATCCATCGATGCAAAAGCTCCAGCTTCAGAGTTTGCAGACGAAGCTAAACTCATTTGAGCTTGTTGTTCGGTGTAGTTTTTTAGTTTTTTATTACACACAGCACATAGTTCACAATGAGCCGAAACGGCGGTTGCTAAGCCTAAATGTAGTTGTCCCTGTGCATGCAAGATCAACATTTCATCTTTGGGGTGGAATTTAATCATAGTGTTTCTCCAAGATACCTTTCAGCTTGACGAGGCCTAACCTAAGTCGTGACTTTACCGTTCCTAACGGTACGCTCAATTTACTCGCAAGTTCTTGTTGGCTTAGCTCTTGTAAATATATTCCCTTGACCACTTGTCTTTGAAGAGGTGGTAAGTCGTCTACGTGTTTTAATAACTTGGCAGTAAGTATGTGATCTTCATGCTCGCAGGCTTCAGCAGAGTCAAATACAGGCCAAATATCATCTGCAAAAGTGTCTTCTTTGTTGTGTTGAACTTTACGCAACATATCAAAGCAGCGATTTCGCATGATAGTAAATACCCAGGTGGTAATTGAACCTTTCTCAGCGTTAAAGAGGTGCGCTTTGGTCCATACGGTTGTCATGGTTTCTTGCACTAAATCCATGGCAAGACCTTGGGTTGAAAGCTTTTGGCTGCCAAAGTTTAAAATCTTGGGCGCAAAATAACTAAATAAGTGCGCATAGGCTTGCTTGTCACGATCAGTGGCAACGTTAACGAGATGTTCTGTGAGCTGAGCTAGCAGATCGTCTGGGTTGGTATTATCCATAGTTTGCTTAGTTTGCTGAACATAAGCTTTATCATAACCACTTTGGTAACGTTGTGATTGAATATTTTGCATTATTCTCACTCTGTTATGAAAAGGGCACTATTAGTTAGTTGTTAATCAATAGTTGCCGATCAAGATGTTTTAGATAGATACGGAAAGGATTAAAAATAGGATCAATTTATTTTATGACATCGTTTATCATTGATAAGGCTAACAGGTGATCCTTGGCTGCAATACAGTACTGTTTGTCCGCTAGAGGCAGTGGCAAAATCTCGAGCCATCTCTGGCAGACCCATGTTAGGTCGTTAAAATTTTCATTTTTATAATGTCGCAAATGTTCTGGATATTCAGTTAATATCTCTTTTAATATTGTCGTGTACTTTTTTTGTTGCTCTTCTACAGGCTGCGAGTGCCATGAAGGCAGCAAGGTAGCCTGTCCTTTTTTTAGTCCGTCAGCCTCTATGACATAAGTGCCGAGCTCAAAGCGCTTAATGCCTTTTATGGTTACCCCTAGTAACCCCCCCTCTAAGGTTTCGAAGTCCACTATTTTGCAAAGGGTTCCCAAGGGGAGCAAGGTTTTGTTATCAATGTCTAACATACAAGCACCGAACCCAGAGTTATCTAGCAATGATTCTTTAACGAGCCGTAGGTATCTAGGTTCGAAAATTCGTAGCTGAGTAAAGCCACCGGGTAAAATACATATTTGGAGAGGGAAAAGTGGTAATTTCATGATAATTGATGCCTTAGGAAACTAATGTCCTATACGGCATTACCCATTTCTTCGATCAATTTTTTAGCAGACTTTCTGCGCTTTAAACATAAATAACTTAGCAGCGTTATCAGTTTGTCTGATGATGTTGATATTTAGATCGCTTTTCTGTGGCATAGACAAATGATTTAAGCGTATAAATCATTATAATCATAGGCAAAGAATTATAGATTAAGGGAAGCTCATGGCTCAAATGTTGGCAAGTGTCGATCAACGAACCAAGCTGGTCGGTGAAAATCGTCTCGAGTTATTATTATTTCGAATAAGTGCGACTCAGCTGTTTGCCATTAACGTTTTTAAGGTCAAGGAAGTCGTTAAAGTACCACCTCTAAGTGCAATGCCTGGTAGCCACAGTAGTATTATTGGCGTCGCGAACCTTCGAGGTCTATCTATACCCGTTATTGATTTACGTAAGGCGATAGGGTTTCGTCCGTCAGTCATACAGCCTGAGAGTAATCTTATCGTTACTGAGTATAACCGCTCGGTACAAGGCTTTTTAGTGGATAAAGTCGAGCATATCGTTAATCTGACTTGGGGGGATATTATACCGCCACCAAAAACGGTTGGACGAGATAATTATTTAACTGCAATAACGCGAATTGAGTACCAAGATAAGCAAGAGTTGGTGTCAATAATCGATGTTGAAAAAGTGCTTGCTGAGATTATACATTACGACATTAGATTATCGGATGGTGTGCTCGATGAGCAGCTGTTGCCGTCAATGAGCGGGCGTAAAGTACTGATTGCCGATGACTCTGCTACGGCAAGAAGGCAGGTACGTGAGACGCTTGAGCAGCTAGGGATTGAAGTCATTGAGGCCACTGATGGCCTTGTGGCACTCAATCAGCTAAAAAAATGGTGTGACGAAGGCAAAGTGATAACCGATCACATTTTAATGCTGATCACCGATGCTGAAATGCCCGAAATGGATGGATATAAGCTCACTCATGAAGTGCGCAGCGATAAACGTATGGCAGACTTGTTTATTACGTTAAATACCTCATTGAGTGGTAGCTTTAATAATGCGATGGTCGAGAAAGTCGGTTGTAATCGATTTATTTCAAAATTTCAACCGGACTTACTCGTAGAAGTGGTGCAGGATAAATTAAGAGAGACATTAATGGGCTAGTTTCAGCTAGTGCAATCGAGCACTAAGATTAACAAGTTTGCTTGTTAGTCTGCGTGCTCTTCTCTTAAGTCGCCCAATACTTGCTTTTTTAGCTCTGGTACGGCGGCGATATTAATTTGTGCGATACGAACGGCAAAACCGAATCTCTCTTTACCCACGATGGCGACAACATCTTCTAAAAACCGTTTATCTAAGGTGAATTGTTTGGCATAAAATGCGATGGCCTGGCTTACTGAGCGATAATTAACGCCATCGAAACTAAATGAGGCATCATAGCCGTAGTCATCAATTACTACACCGTTTAAACTTAACGGCCAGCCGCTATAATTGACTCTGTCTCGGGCGATTTCATACATCATCCAGCCGCTCTTTTTAAAGCCACCAAAGACTTTATCTTCAAACTCTGACTCTTCAAGTTCTTGCTTGGTCCAATTGACCCCAATGGCTAAGTGCTTCTCATAGATCCGCATTAACTCGTCTTTAACGGCCATTTTACAGTCCCAAATAGAGGTGAGCTTATGCTGTTTAGCCAGCCTTAAGCATTCGCTACAGCAAGGAACTGTTAGGGAAGGGTGCGGAGTATAGGTTTCTTTTAGATAGCCCCACTCTTGATTGCTTGGCTCACCACAAAACCAGCAATGATGTCTGCGATCAAACGGGATATCGATTAATGGGGTTATCTGCGACACGGGATATTTTCCTTCATGATAAAACAAAGCGCACAATGGATTAGATTGTGCGCTTTGATGTAGCAATAACTTGGTCAGTACAAAAAGAGGTTGTTTATTACTCTTTTTCAACATCGACTAGCGATGTAGCCAATACGATTGGGTCGACTTCTTGACAGTCTTGATCGGCAATCCAGTCAACGCCAATTAATACACCGTCGTCATTTAAATCACTCACCCAGAATTCTAAAAACTCTTCAAGAGTGATGGCTACTGCTTGGTAACCTTCCCATTCGTCAGTGCAGTGACTTTTGGCTTGAGCTTCTTCAGACCATAAAGGCATCACATCAGTGGCTTCGTATTCAGACGAGTCACAGACTACCCAACCTTCACCGGTTTCATCTTGAAGGCCCCAAACAACCTGGGATTGTTTTACGTTATTGATGAAACTTTCTATTGCTGGAGTCATTTCAGTCATGATTAATCTCTTGTTTGGTTAGGTGTAAATAAGCCATATTTCAATGTGTATTAGTCTGCAACTGGCTTAGCATTTTAGCAAGTCATTTAAGGTAATTATCTCTAGCTGAATATAGCAACAGTATCTTATATCAGCGACTTTAGGTCGCAATTTAAGCATTTGCTACACATTCGTCATTTCGGCGTAATATTAGCGTGAATTTAGTCTATATTATGCTGCTAGCATAGTATGCTATTTTACAAGGCTTGCTAAAACCTCGCGAAAACTCTTAAGAAGTCACTCAAGGCTCAATGCTTGAATGAATTTCAGCCAAGATGAAGCGAGTTTAAGGTAAGTTTAATCAAGCCACGTCATTTTGTACGTTACAGTCATTCATTTTGGGAGTCTTCTATTGTTTAAATCAATCCCCCTGGCTACAGCGCTTCTACTTACAAGTTCAGCTGTATACGCAACGTCTGAACAGCCTAATTGGGCAAGCTGTGTTGCTGAGCTACAACAAACCGCAAAAGCTCAAGGTATATCACAACACACTATCGATACGACGTTGGCAAACGTTAAATACGTGCCAAGAGTCATAGAGCTTGATCAAAAACAACCAGAGTTTAGCCAGTCGTTTGAGAACTACTTTACTAAACGTGTTACCGATTGGCGTGTGGAGCAAGGTCGCAAGCTCTATCAAGAACATAAGGTCTTGTTAGATAAACTGGCAAAAGAGTACGGCATTCCGCCTCAATATCTTTTAGCATTTTGGGGGCTAGAAACGAATTTTGGCTCCTATAAAGGCAAGATGTCAGTTCTTGATTCTTTAGCAACACTAGCCTGCGATCCTAGACGTAGTCAGTATTTCACTACCGAGTTAATGCAGGCGCTAAAGCTTAAAGAGCGCTATAACTTTGCTGAAACAGACATGGTCGGCTCGTGGGCTGGTGCTATGGGTCATACACAATTTATGCCTTCTGCTTATGCAAAATATGCGGTTGACGGTAATGGGGATGGTAAAGCAGACCTGTGGAATAGCACCGAAGATGCGTTGACCTCAGCTGCTAACTTTTTACAAAATCTTGGTTGGAAGCGCAATGAGCGTTGGGGGAGGGAAGTCACCTTGCCAGCCAACTTCTCTTATGCCCATTTGGGTAAGGCTGAAGCGCAGCCTCTTGTTCGATGGGCCGAACTGGGTATTACTCAAACTAACGGCTCGCCGCTGAGTACACCCGACATGCAAGCTGCACTTTATTTACCATCAGGTCATACCGGCCCTGCATTTCTCGGCTACGACAATTTTGATGTGATTATGCGCTGGAATCGTTCGACATTTTATGCGATAGCGGTAGGCCATCTTGCTGATAGAATTAATGGTGCCGTAGCGTTAAAGGTTGCACCACCTAAGATGCCAAGCTTAAGTCGATCTCGCGTTAAAGAGCTACAAGTTCAACTTAATAGTTTAGGTTATGATGTTGGTAAGCCTGATGGCATATTGGGCGCTAAGTCTGTAAAAGGGCTGCAGGCTTACCAAAAGAGTCAAGGGCTTGTCGCCGATGGTTATCCTGATGAAGCGACTTTTAAGGCGCTGAAGGTTAAGTAAATTATCCGTTAAGTCAGTTATCAGTTAAGTCAGATACCGATTAAGTAAGCCAAAACTAAGTAAAGTAACCCCAGTTCAAAGTGAGTGAATTTATTTAATTTTGACAAAGATGTATTCAAAACGAATGCATCTTTATTTTATCTAGTTAGATAACACTAGAGGCTTAAGGCGAGTTTTGCTAAGCTGCGGCCACAAAATTAGAGTTAAGGAATACCATGAGCATTAAAGATGATTCAGTCGTGCAGTTTAACTACACATTACGTGATGAGCAGGGCGAAGTATTAGAAACCAATGAAGGTTTAGACCCTATTGCATACCTTCATGGCCATGACAACATGATGCCTGGTGTTGAAGATGCTCTGACCGGTAAAGACGTTGGTGCTAAATTCTCTGTAACGCTGCCTGCGAGTGAAACTTATGGTGAGCGAAATGACGATGCTGAGCAGCGTGTTTCTGTTAAGCACCTTCAAGGTGCGTCGGTATGGAAGCCAGGTATGCGTGCACTGATCAATACCGATGAAGGTCAACGTCAAGTCACTATTATTAAAGTGGGCAAGTTCATGGCAACTGTGGATGTTAACCACCCACTAGCAGGCCGTGAATTGACTTTCGATCTTGAAGTGATCGACGTACGTGATGCGACCAATGAAGAGATTGCTCATGGTCATGCCCACGGTAAAGGTGGTCACCACCACTAAGCTAGAAGCTGGCGCAATCGCAATCAGCCGTTCTGAGCCCAACATTGGTTGGGCTTTTTTGTTATTTTAAACCTGTAGTTTTTAGAGATGCTACCCCTTATGATTATTCACTTTAGCGCTGGGAAATTGGTTGTTTCACCTTTTGAAATTCAAGTGCGTTTAGAAAATGGCTGTCAGCTATATGCTATGGTTGATGACATTAAATTTCACCAGGATGCTTTGATACTTGTTGCTGATGCTGGCGCAGTGCGGTGGAATATCAAATTAGATTCAACTGAGCAATTGCAACAAATAATGCAGGAGCTGGGGATCGGCGAATAAACTCATTCGCCAGTTCCGTTGAGCTTTACATGACTCTTTTGTAATTTATTATCGTTTCGATATTAGCCTCGACCATGAGCAGACATTAAATCCAATTCAGGCCCGTTGGGCACAATTCGGCTTGGGTTTATCGTGTCATGGCTAAAGTAATAATGTTGTTTAATATGCTCAAAATTAACGGTTTCAGCTATTTTTGGTAGCTGATAGATGTCTTTTAAATATCCCTGAAGGTTGGGGTAATCAACAATGCGTGTTTTATTGGTTTTAAAATGGCCAACATAAACAGCATCGAACCTAATGAGCGTGGTAAACAGCCTGATATCGGCTTCAGTGAGCTCTGACCCGGTTAAATAGCGTTTGTTTTCGAGTAACAATTCAATTTTATCTAGTGCATTAAACAGATCGTTATAAGCCTCATTGTAAGCCGTTTGCGTGGTAGCAAAACCTGCACGGTAAACGCCGTTATTAATTGCCGGGTAAATAAAGTCATTGAGCTCATTAATTTGTTGACGCAGATGTGCAGGGTAAAAATCTTTAGTGTTACCCGTTAAATGATCAAACTCGCTGTTTAACATGCGTATTATTTCTGATGATTCGTTACTGACAATCGTTTGGTTCTGTTTGTCCCATAATACGGGCACGGTAACGCGACCATTATAGTTGGCTTGGGCCTTTTGGTAGATCTGGTAAAGGTAGTCGGTTTGATTAAGTGTGTCTTTGTCTGCACCATCAATATGCTGGGCAAGCTCACTTTGTTTATCACCAGCAAATTCCCAGCCGTTACTGAGCATATGCGGTTCAACAATGCTCAGACTGATGATGTCTTCAAGACCTTTCAGTTTACGAAAAATGAGCGTTCTATGTGCCCAGGGGCAGGCCAGTGATACGTATAAATGATAACGATTCTTTTCGGCTTTAAAGGGGACAAGCCTTGAATCAATAGTCTGTTCATCGGCGGTGATCCAGTGACGAAAGCTTGACTCCTGGCGCTGAAATTGGCCATCGTTATCTTTAGTTGAGTACCATTGATCTACCCATCGTCCTTTTTGAAGAAGACCCATCTTGAATACTGCCTTATTTTTGATTATTCACCTAACAAGCTTATGTGCTAAATAGTGATAAATAAAGTCGATAAAATAGGATTAACCATTCTAAAACTGTGAACATAATTAAGGCTTTATGGTTTATGATTTTATCAGCTTGAGTTGTAAACTTGGGTCAGAGTCACTATAGGCTAACGGATTGTAGGCTGGTATTATCACTGCCTATTTAACAATTCTAATTGCAAAGGGACACTATGTCAGACTCCAAACTTGAGCGTATTACCATTGAACCCACCCGAGAAGCCAAAGCCTGTGTCATTTGGTTACATGGCTTAGGAGATTCAGGTGCAGGATTTGCTCCTGTTGTCCCCGCGCTGGGATTAGGTAATGATCATTGTATACGGTTTGTTTTTCCCCATGCACCAGAGCAAGCGGTGACAATTAACGGTGGTTATGTCATGCGTGCCTGGTATGACATTAAGAGTATGGATTTGCATGATCGGGCTGACATGGTTGGTGTAAAACAGAGTGAACAAGCGATCATCGGTTTAATTGAAGAACAGGTCGCATTGGGCATTTCAACAGACAATATTGTGTTAGCTGGGTTTAGCCAAGGTGGCGTAATGAGTTTATACACTGGCTTGAGGTTACCCCAGAAATTAGCCGGGATCATGGCTCTGTCTTGTTATTTACCCAGTGGTGACTCTTTGCCAGATGGGATCTCAGGTGTAAACCAAGAGACGCCAATTCTTCAGCATCACGGCATAGATGACGATGTCGTTCCTGTCACTGCAGGCGCAACAGCACATGAATTGTTGAATAAAGCAGGTTTTAACACCCAATGGAAAACCTACCCAATGGCGCATAATGTGTTGCCTGAGCAGTTACGTGACATCTCTATTTGGTTACAGCAAGTCCTACCAAACGCAAAATAAAATCTGTTCGATGCTTTTTTGAGCAGGTCTTGTCGATGTTTTATCGTTAGGCCTGTTCGCTATTGAGGATAATCCGATAATTTACGCCTTATGCATAATCTTATGTATTGTTTGACTTTATTTTACTATTTACTGCCAATATTTCTACCCGCTTGGTTTATTCCCCTTGTTGCTATCCCCCTTGTTTTTTGGTTAGAACTATCTCTGTCATAATTCGTATATAAAAGAGTCGCTTAGATCACGATGTGTAATAATTGTGACACAAATTACGCCTAAGCTTTGATAAGATGGCTTGGCGCAAAAGGAAATGATGCCTTTTGCTAGATAACCATAAAATTACAAAATATAAAAATAATCAAGGGGTTGATTGTAATGAATAAGATTTTACTAAAAGGACTCGTCGCGACGGCTGTTGTTACAGCGTTAACGGCTTGTGGTAGTGATAATAACGATTCTTCACCTAAGACATGTGCAGAAGCTGGTGACGCTTGTAGTAAGTTTACTGTTTTGCATACGAATGATAACCACGGTCGCTTCTGGGAAAACAGCAAAGGCGAGTACGGTATGGCCGCACGTATGACGCTTATCGAGCAGATCCGTGCAGAAGTTGAAGCAAACGGCGGTGAGTCCATTCTATTGTCTGGTGGTGACATCAATACTGGTGTACCAGAGTCAGATATGCAGGACGCAGTACCTGATTTCGTTGGTATGAATTTACTTGGTTATGATGCTATGGCACTTGGTAACCATGAGTTTGATAACGATTTATCTGTGTTAGGTATGCAAGCAAAGCTAGCTGACTTCCCAATGCTAGCGGCTAATATTTATCACAAAGATGATGAAGGTAACGTGACTGATGAGCGTTACTTTGACCCATATAAAGTATTTGAAGTTAATGGTGTTAAAATTGCCGTTATCGGTCTAACAACCAAAGATACAGCTAAGCTAGTTAACCCGGACAATGTCGCTAAGATCCATTTCGCCGACCCTGAAGAAGAGATCACTAAGGCGATCGCCGAAATTAAAGCCAATGAAACCGTTGATCTGATTTTTGCAACTACACACATGGGCCATTACGCCGATGGTAGCCATGGTAGTGAGGCACCTGGTGATGTAACGCTAGCTCGCTCGTTAGAGGCTGGTCAATTGCAAGCGATTATCGGTGGTCACTCACAAAACCCTGTATGTATGGAAGGCAATGAATATGCTGACTTTACTCCAGGTGATGAGTGTAAACCTGATCAACAAAATGGTACTTACATCATGCAAGCCCACGAGTGGGGTAAGTATGTTGGTCGCGCCGATTTTGAATACTTTAACGGTGAGCTGCAGCTTGCGAGTTACAAACTTATTCCAATTAACTTAAAAACTAAGTTAAAAGATGAGAATGGTGAAACTGTTAAAGATGAAAACGGTAACAGTGTTTACGTGAATATTGGTGAAGAGATTGAACCAGATCCAGTTGTTACTTCTGTATTGAAGCCATTCCAGCAACAAGGTCAAGAGTTGCTTGATGAAGTTATCTCGGCAACTGACGCTAAACTTGAAGGTGATCGTAATGTTGTTCGTGCAGAGCAAACTAATTTAGGTCACTTACTGGGTCACGCATATAGAACATTTAACTTAGTTAATGCTGACTTTGGTGTAATGAACTCTGGTGGTGTACGTGATTCAATCACTGCTGGTGAGATCACTTACCGCGATGTACTGACTGTTCAGCCATTTGGTAACTTCGTAACTAGAGCAACCATGACTGGCGCAGAAGTAAAAGACTACTTAAATGTTGTTGCCACTAAGACTGCGGGTTCTGGCGCATATGCTCAGCTTGATAACATCTCTATGACGGTTGATTGTGCTGCTGGTGAAGTTGATATTACTGATATCAATAACAAAGGCTTTAGCTTAACTGACACATACTCGTTCTCAGTCATTAGCTTCAGTGCTGCTGGTGGTGATGATTACCCTGTGATTGATGTTGAGTCGACTCAAATTACTGACGCTGCAGCATTACGTGAGTTCTTTGTTGCTAACCCAACAGTTAAAGCTGCTGATTACGCACCTGTTCCTGGTAAGCTTGTTTACATGAACAACGGTGTTGAAGTTAAGGGATGTCCAGCTACAAACTAATGCTAAGTAAGTACGCTTAATTCTGATTTTAATCATTTAGGCGCAAGTGATCTTAGTGTAAAAGAAGGCCAGTCATTCGTGACTGGCTTTTTTATTAATTTCACTATCTTTCATCTCATCACTTGAAAAACCATTTTTACATCCACATATTAGTAATAAGGTCGCTCAATGAGGGCCTAAACAAACTATTTAAAAGTTGTGCCTTCGGGGCAACATTTAAATAAGAAGCGCGAATTAGCGCTTCACAATCGGTGCGACACGTGTCGGCCAACATACTTTTATATTGCTTAATACAAGGATATGCCCATGAGAAACTACGACTTAACCCCACTATACCGCAGCGCTATTGGATTCGACCGCTTAGCTCAACTTGCAGAACACGCGGCATCTAATAAAGGCAATTCCGGTTACCCTCCATACAATATCGAATTGATAAATGAACATCGTTACCGTATTACTATGGCCGTAGCGGGCTTTACGATGCAAGAACTTGATATTACCAGTGAAGGCGACAAGCTGTTAGTGAAGGGCATAAAGGCTGAAGAGAAAGAAACTCGTAAGTACCTTTATCAAGGCATAGCTGAGCGCGGTTTTGAGCGTACCTTCCAACTAGCAGACTATGTTACTGTGGTTGGCGCAAACTTAGAGAACGGCTTGTTGAATATTGATCTGAAGCGTGAGATCCCTGAAGCGATGAAACCAAGAAAGATTGAAATCGCTAGCACGAGATTACTCGACGCAGAGTAATCGCGCGAACTCATATAGCCTATTCAATAGGTCACATCCAATAACTGCATTTAAAAAGGGAGCCAATTGGCTCCCTTTTACTATTGGGTGATGCGCGTCCTAAATTGGATGATGCATTTAGTCACTACAAATGAACACAGACTATGCTTTCATCGCCTTTTCACCGCGGGCAAGACCGACAACACCTGAGCGAGAGATCTCAACCACCTTGGTCACATCTGCTAGCGCCGCAATACAAGCATCGAGTTTTTCTGTTGTACCAATTAATTGCACAGTATAAAGACTTTGAGTGACATCAACAATTTGGCCGCGGAAAATATCGGCTAATCGTTTCACTTCTTCACGGTTGTCACCGTGCGCCTTTACCTTTATCAATGCCAGTTCACGCTCGACATGTGCTGATTCGGTAATGTTAGAGACTTTAAGTACATCAATAAGCTTATGTAACTGCTTCTCTATTTGCTCGAGTACATATTCGTCAGCATTTACAGTAACGGTCAATCTTGACAAGGTTTTGTCTTCTGTTGGCGCGACCGTTAGGGTCTCAATGTTATATCCGCGCTGTGAAAATAGTCCTACAACGCGTGAAAGGGCGCCGGATTGGTTCTCAAGTAATACACATATAATTCGACGCATTAGCTTTTCTCCGTTTTACTTAGCCACATTTCATTCATTGCACCACCACGGATCTGCATTGGATGTACGTGCTCGGTCTCATCGACATGAATATCCATAAACACCAGTTTGTCTTTCATGCTGAGTGCTTTTATAAGACCTGCTTCCAAGTCAGCTGGATTGCTAATCGTCATTCCTACATGGCCGTACGCTTCAGAAATCTTGGCAAAATCAGGTACTGAGTCCATGTAAGACTGTGAGTGACGGCCTGCATAGATCATATCCTGCCACTGCTTAACCATACCCAAAAAGTGATTGTTTAGGTTAATAATAATCACCGGAATATCATATTGTAGCGCGGTAGAAAGCTCCTGAATATTCATCTGAATTGAGCCGTCACCGGTAACACAGATAACGGTTTCATCTGGCATTGCGAGTTTAACGCCTAACGCGGCAGGTAGACCAAAGCCCATAGTTCCTAGGCCACCAGAGTTGATCCAGCGACGTGGCTTATTAAACGGGTAGTACAGCGCTGCAAACATTTGATGCTGGCCAACATCTGATGCGACATAGGCATCACCGTTAGTTAGCTTATGCACGGCTTCGATGACCTGTTGCGGTTTGATTTTTTGGTCATTCGTTGAATATTTAAGGCTATCAACAGCTCGCCACTTGGCAATATCACTCCACCACGAATCATTGGCACCTGGATCGGTAATACCATAGTCGTTGGTTTCGATCTGCTTGAGCATATCGTCTAGGATTTTTTCGGCAGAGCCTACAATAGGAATATCGACCCGAATTGTTTTTGAGATTGAAGAGGGGTCAATATCAATATGTAAAATTTTGGCATTTGGACAGTACTTTTCAACATTATTGGTCGTACGATCATCAAAACGTACACCAATACCAAAAATAAGGTCGCTATTATGCATGGCCATATTGGCTTCATAGCAGCCATGCATACCTAGCATGCCGACACTATTTTTGTGGGTTCCAGGAAAGGCGCCTAGACCCATTAGTGTACTTACCACTGGGATCCCAAGCTTTTCTGATAAAGCAAGAATTTGTGCATCGCAACCAGAAATTACCGCACCACCACCGACATAAAGTACTGGCTTCTTAGCTTCAAGTAGCGCTTGTAGGCCACGACGAATTTGACCTTTGTGTCCGGTTGTCGTTGGGTTATATGAGCGCATGCTGATATCTTCAGGATATTGATAATCATGCAAAATCGCCGGGTTCATACAGTCTTTTGGAACATCAACTACTACCGGTCCTGGGCGACCACTTGAGGCGATATAAAACGCTTTTTTGATAATGGCTGGAATGTCTCTTGGATCGGTGACCAAAAAGCTGTGTTTAACCACTGGGCGTGAAATACCAATCATGTCGCATTCTTGGAATGCATCATTACCAATAAGATTACTGGGTACCTGGCCTGAAATAACAACTAATGGAATAGAGTCCATATACGCGGTTGCGATGCCGGTAATGGTATTGGTTGCACCCGGTCCGGAGGTCACAAGTACCACACCAACCTCGCCAGTTGCACGGGCGTAACCATCAGCCATATGCACTGCAGCTTGTTCGTGACGTACTAGAATATGTTCGATATTGGATTTTTCGTGCAGAGCGTCATAGATATCCAGAACAGATCCGCCTGGATAGCCAAAAATATGTTTTACACCTTCATCAATAAGAGAACGGACAACCATACTGGCGCCAGATAACTTCTCCATAATACTTCCTCTTAAGTTACCGCGACGGTATGCAGTATCTCGATACAGCGACGGTAATCGCTCTAATAGTTAAGCTCAGACGGTAATCTTCACTCGTGAAATGCCGAAAAATGCTGTTAGAAAACTAACTACAGTATTAAATTGCTCGGCAAACATTCAAACTGAATGTATTTTCATCATATAAAACCCTTGGTTTATTACAAGTGATTTAATTGAAAAACTGTTCTAATTGAAGAATTTTCATTATCGCTGCAAAAATAGTGAATAAAAATAGAGTATTTATAGGGAGGTAGTGCTCGCAACATTACTGCGAGGAGGTTAATGATAGGAGGTCGATTAATGATGGCAGAGCAATTATTTTGAGTTTGGTTATTTAAGATGATTAGGTATGAGGGCGGTTATTTAAGAGTACGATTATTGAACTTTGGTGGTCTAAGTGGAGTTTTTGGGCGTTATTGAGGAGAATGGCAAATGAGGTTGCTGTTATAGAAAATACTAAATTCTGAGCCTTGCTGTGGATACAAGGCTTAATGCATACACTTTTAATAACGAGATTTATCAGTGATATTTCCCTTATGCTTGTTCATTAGTCTCTATAGGCTCATGGCTGCTTAAAAACTGACAACAAGCGACTAGTATCACCGCCGAAAGCATTAAGGCTGAGAACGGCACTGCTGTACCTGTATAAAATAGGGCTAACAAGGGGCCTGCTAACGCGCCAAAACCAAACCTTAAGGTACCAATTACAGCTGTTGCAGTACCTGTTTCCTTTTGAAATTTCATCAGCACAATCGCATCAGCGTTAACCGACATCACACCTAGGCAAGCCATTAAGGGCAATAACATCATCACTGTAAACAGGTAGTTGAGTCCTAATAGGTTAACTATTAGCAGAGCTGTACCTGCTATAGCGCCGAAAAAGGTTGCTACTTTGAGCATACGTTTTGAACCATAACGTCCAACGATTTTGCTATTAATCACATTGGCTAGCATTAATGCGCCTACGTTAGTACTAAACAAAATCGCAAACACTGATTTATCGAGTCCAAACACTTCCATATACACAAATGGTGATGCGGTTAAGTAGCAGAAAAAAGCAAATGAGGTTAATACGCCACTGGCTATATTGAGTTTAACTCCCTTCTTAGTAAACACGGTGGCATAAGCACCAAAAAAGGATTGTTCACTTCTACTTGAAGGATCTTTATCGCTTGGCATATTCAGCTTTAGGCTTACTAAAATAAGCAAGGTTAGTGCATAAAATGCCAGGATAAAAAAGATAAGCTGCCACTCACCAAACTCTAGAATTAAGCTCCCAATGCTTGGGGCTATTAATGGTGCTAACATCATGATTAAGCTGACATAAGACATGCCTTTAGCGGTGTTTTTCCCATACAGCTCTTTGATATACCCCGGAACAACAACCGTGGCTGCAGCGCCGATAAAAGCCTGAAAAAAGCGTAAAGCCAAAAAGCTTTCTATCGTGGTGACGAACGCAAGACCTAAACTTGTGAGCATAAAGCCAGTTAAACCAAGAATGACCAATTTTTTTCTGCCAAACCTGTCGGCTAGGGGGCCGAAACAGAGCATGCCTAAGGCGTAACCTGCTAAATATAAGCTTAATGATTGCTGTACTAAGGTAATGTCAGTATGAAAACTCGATGCAAGTGTAGCCATTGCGGGGAGATACATGTCAATGGCGAGTGGCGTGATAGCGACAATAGCCGATAGCATAGGGATCAACAGCGTTAGGCTGGCACCAAAAGGATATTTATTCGTCGTCTGGTTATTTGCTGAGTTGTTCAACGGGACCTCTACATCTTGTTGCTTAATTGTGTAAATAAAACGAAAACTATCATTTCAATAGCTGAAAACTGTTTGCTTATGGCAAAAGACTTTGCGGAGAAATTTCAATTTAACGCTAAAAGTGTATGTACTCGATCTGGTGGTACTTACATTGCGGTCTAAACAGGTAAATAACGGGTTTAGCGAATGAAAGGAACACTTTAATGTAAGGAATAACTAAAGTGTCAGATGCCATTATATTAGCGTTTTAAACTTAATAATCAATCCTTGTTGAGCTTTATTTTCCGCGTTAGCCCAGGCAATTTGTAAGCAAACATCTTTGTCTTTCCAGTGTCTCTTTTCTGTAGCGAGTACCTTTATTGTCCGTTAAAGATTGTCTTAAAAATGTCTTGTAGCTGTCATCTTAGCGTCTTTTATTAGACCTAAATTGGGTGGCTTTAAACAATGCTTGTGTTTACAAGTCGTCGATAATGCCGGCTTTCTTACCCTGAAGATGGATGAAAGGAATAATAATGAATAATCAATTTAAGCTGCTCCCAGTTTTACTTGCAGCTTGTTGGGTTACCGCTTGTAGTGATGATGGTGATCAGGGCGCGGCTGGCCAAGATGGAATGAATGCGCTCGTGTCAGTCTCTGAACTTGCACTAGGCAATGACCAATGTCCATTAGGCGGACAAATGCTGACCACAGGATTAGATTCAAATTCAAATGGTATGTTAGATGACAGCGAGATTGATACGACTCAAACTCAGTATCTTTGTAAGGAAAGTACCAATGGCTCTCAAGGGGGGCTGACCGCAGAGTTGATTGGCCGCTATCAGAGTCATATTTACGGGTTAAGTGCTGCAGAGATTGTTGATTTCCATGTGGACTCACAACGGATCTTTGTCGTGAACGCTAAAAGCGGAAAAGTCGATGTTTTAGACGGTGCAAGTTTGAGTTTAGATGATGCAGTGACTGGATCGGGGGCATTAGCGCTCAATAACATCAATAAACTTACCGATATTGATGTCAGTGCGGATTTAAACTTGCAAAGGTTGGGTGGTGTAAACAGTTTAAGCGTATATGGTGATCTACTTGCTGTAGCGGTAGAGCGCGCAGATGATAAAGGTAATAGTCGGCAGGGACGCGGCTATATTGCGTTTTATCGTTTAGACAATAGTGGTGAAAGTGAATTGATCCAACAGGTTGAGGTTGGTTATTTACCTGATAATGTTGTCTTTAACCGAGATGGGTCATTGCTGTTAGTGGCTAACGAAGGTGAGCCTAACTCGGCGTACAGTGTCGATCCTGAAGGGAGCATTTCAGTGATTGAAATCAAAGATGGCACTCCTGAACCTACTGCGACAGAAATAGGCTTTACAGCGTTTAATGTTGGCGCTTTGAGAGAAGATGAACTGAGTCCATTAATTAAAGTGAATGGACCCGGGGCGAGCGTCGCTCAAGATCTTGAGCCTGAATATATCGCAGTGAGTGAAGATAATACTAAAGCTTATGTGTCATTACAGGAGAATAATGCCATTGCAGTGATTGATCTAAAGAGCAAAACGATTGATTCAATATTGGCGCTCGGGCTTAAAGATTATGGTATTGAACAAAATAAAATTGATGCCAGTGATAAGGATAATCGAGTTAACTTCGTTGCCTATAAAGATGTTTATGGCATGTATCAGCCAGATACTATTCAAAGCTACCAATGGAAAGGTGCTAATTTTATTGTCACTGCGAATGAAGGCGATGCACGAGATTATGATGGTTTTTCTGAAGAAGCACGAGCAGACGATTTAATCTTAGATCCTGCACACCCGCAGCTTATTGCCGCGCAAGATAAAACTCAACTTGGCCGTTTAAAAGTCACCACAAGTATGGGCGATAGCGACAATGATGGCGATATGGATCAAATCATTAGTTATGGTGCGCGTTCATTTTCTATTTGGGATGAGCAAGGGGAGCAAGTCTTTGACTCAGCATCTGATTTTTCCAGAATCACAGCCGCCGTTCTTGGTGAGCAGTTTAATAACAATAATGATGAGAACAAAGGTGATAGTCGAAGTGACGATAAAGCCGGAGAACCTGAAGCGTTAGCTATCGGCAAGATTGCTGGCAAGTATTACGCTTTTATAGGCCTTGAGCGCAATGGTGGCTTTATGATTTACGATATCAGTAACCCTTTCGAGGTCAGCTTTGTTGATTATCTTGTTAACCGAGATTTCGATGCCGATTTTGAAATTAATACCGATACAGGTGAGGTGGTAGGCGATGCGACCTTAGCGGGCGATTTAGGTCCAGAAGGAATGAAGTTTATTGGAGCAGAAAACAGTCCAACAGCACAGCCTCTGTTAGTGATTGGCAATGAGGTTAGCGGCACAACTAGCGTTTATGGGTTAACGTTTAAACAAAACTAAAAATTGCTAATGTTTTAACGTATTAGATAATAAAAAACTCCGTTACCCTAAAGTGACGGAGTTTTTTATTAATCGAAGCTAGCAAGGGGGATTGCCTCTTCAATCAGTCTTAATCAATGAAGCTTAGAAACCGCGAGGTAGTTGACCTTTACCCGCTAGCTTTTCACGCCAAAGTTCTTTTGGTGTTTTACCACCGTTTTTGGCTGCAGGTTTAGCCGCTTTTTTCACTGTTGCTTTCTTAGCGGCTGGCTTAGCCGCAACGGTCTTTGTTTCTACTTTAGCTGCTACAGGGGCACTATTGCCGCCAACTTCAGCTAACATCGCTTCTAACTCACTAAAGCGTAAAGATTTACCGCCATCGATTTTGTACCAGCTACCTTTCTGTTCAATCTTAACAGCTTGGCCATCACGCTGAGTTAGTGCTGTCTCAAGTGAGCTGATAACTTCTTCTTTGGTCAGTTTTGACATAATAATAACCTGTTTATTTTTGTGTGTACTTGAAGGTTTGTAATGATTTTATCGTTTAATGTACCGTAAAGTCCAATTTTAGCCGGATCTGGCTGAATTTCTATGATGTTTTGAGCACTTTAGCCTAATTGGTGAGCTAAGTCGGTGTGATATTTGAGCAATGATTATAAATGGCGTGTTTCTGCTTCAACTATATATTTGTAGTAACAATAGGTTAAAATGCATTTTTGAGTATTCTTGGCGGATTTATGACTCGGACCGAATTAAGCCAATATTTGGCAAGTTTTTTACAAATTTCGAACTTTAAAGACTATGCACCAAATGGATTGCAGGTTGAAGGTAAGCTACAGATCAATACCATAGTAACAGGTGTCACAGCTTGTCAGGCGTTGATTGATGCTGCCATTGAGTTGAACGCAGACGCTATTTTGGTTCATCATGGATTTTTCTGGAAAAGTGAACCAGAAGTGATTGTAGGCATGAAACAAAAGCGTATTAAGGCCTTGCTGACAAATGATATTAATTTATTTGGCTATCACTTACCGTTAGATGCGCATCCTGAGATTGGCAATAATGTCCAGTTAGCAAAAGTGTTGGGGATCGTGGAGGCTGAAGTTATCGACAATGTAGCCCAAGGTTTAATTTGGCGAGGAAAGCTGGCAACGCCCACAATGGCTAGTGACTTTAATCAACAGATCTCTAATAAGCTAAACCGTCAATGCCAGCATTTAGGCTGCCAAGATGCCATGGTTAGCACTGTGGCTTGGTGTACCGGCGGCGCACAGGATTATATTGATATTGCAGCAAGTATGGGGATTGATGCCTTTATCAGTGGTGAAGTGTCTGAGCGCACTTATCACTGCGCAGTAGAGCAAGGCGTACAGTATTATGCTGCTGGCCATCATGCTACCGAGCTTTATGGTATTCAGGCGTTAGGCGCACATCTAGCAGAGCAGTTTGGGGTTAAGCATCACTTTGTTGATATCGTGAATCCGGTATAACAGCTTAATATAACAAACATTTGATAATAAAAAAGCCGCTAATTAGCGGCTTTTTTTGTTTTGAATGACTCTAAACCCGATATTGGGGTTACTTCACTTTCATGCCAGGCTGCGCGCCTTCATGTGGCTCCATGATCCAAAGATCTTTGCCACCAGGCCCTGCGGCCAATACCATGCCTTCAGATACACCAAAGCGCATTTGACGTGGGGCAAGGTTAGCGACCATGACAGTAAGCTTACCTTCTAGATCTTCTGGAGCGTAAGCTGACTTGATACCGGCAAAGACTTGCTTGGTTTCACCGCCTAAATCTAGCTCTAGTCGTAAGAGCTTGTTGGCTTCTTTAACGTGTTCAGCTTTTGCAATGCGCGCAATACGCAGATCAATTTTAGCGAAATCATCAAAGCTTATCTCTTCAGCGATAGGATCTTGCTCAAGCGGAGTCTTAATCTCTTGCTTCACTTCAGGCTCTGCAGTCACTTGCAGGTTTTCTTTTGACGCTTCGATAATTGCTTCAATACTCTTCATCTCAACGCGTTGCATCAAGGCTTTGAATTTAGCAATTTCGTGATCAGCAAGATCGACATCTAAATTGTCCCAAGTCAATTCCATCTGTAAGAAGGCTTCAACATCTTGAGCAAGTTTAGGTAGCACAGGCTTAAGGTAGGTCACCAAGATCCGGAACAGGTTAAGTGCATTACTGCAAACCTGATGCGCTTCTTCTTGCTTATCTTCTTCTTTAATTAACTGCCATGGCGCTGAGTCAGCGACATAAGCGTTAGCGATATCAGCAAGTGCCATGATTTCACGCATCGCTTTGCCGTATTCACGGGTTTCATAGAAGTTCGCAATGATTTCTTGCTTAGCTAAGAAACTTGTCGTCAGGCTAGTGTCTGCAATTTTAGCGAGCTTGCCGTCAAAACGCTTACTGATAAAGCCTGCGGTACGTGACGCCAGGTTAACCAACTTGCCGACTAAATCTGAGTTTACGCGCTGGGCAAAATCTTCTAGATTCAAGTCTAAATCATCGATTCTGCTGCTAAGCTTAGCCGCGTAGTAGTAACGAAGATATTCTGGATCTAGGTTATCAAGGTAAGTACGTGCCTTAATAAAGGTACCTTTAGACTTTGACATCTTAGCGCCGTTAACTGTCACATAACCATGTGCATAAACACTGGTAGGCTTACGCAGACCTGCACCTTCAAGCATGGCTGGCCAGAAGAGACTGTGGAAGTAAACGATATCTTTACCGATGAAGTGATAAACTTCAGCTGTAGAATCTTTGCTCCAGAAATCGTCAAAGTTTAGATCATCACGCTTATCACATAGGTTTTTAAATGAACCCATGTAGCCGATTGGCGCATCTAACCAAACGTAGAAGAATTTACCGGGTGCATCTGGGATCTCAAAGCCAAAGTAAGGTGCATCGCGAGAAATATCCCACTGCTGCAGACCTTGCTCAAACCACTCTCCCAGCTTATTGGCCATCTCTTGTTGTAGAGAGCCTGAGTTGATCCACTCTTTTAACATGCCTTCAAATGCTGGCAGGTCAAAGAAGAAGTGTTCAGTGTCTTTCATGATTGGTGTCGCACCCGATACAGCAGACTTAGGATTGATCAAGTCAGTGGTGCTGTAAGTGGCGCCGCAGTTATCACAGTTGTCGCCATACTGATCTTCTGACTTACAACGTGGGCAAGTGCCTTTTACAAAACGGTCAGGCAGGAACATTGACTTTTCAGGGTCAAATAACTGTGAAATGGTTTTGGTTTTAATATAACCCGCGTCGCGTAACTTGATATAAATTTGACTCGCTAGCTCACGGTTTTCATCACTGTGAGTGCTGTGGAAGTTGTCAAATTGAATATTGAAGTCAGCAAAATCCTTTTCATGCTCTTTTTGAACTTGAGCAATCATCTCTTCTGGTGCAATACCCATCTGTTGTGCTTTAAGCATGATTGGCGTGCCATGAGCATCGTCAGCGCAGATGTAGTGACATTCGTGCCCACGTAGCTTTTGGAAACGTGACCAAATATCGGTTTGAATATACTCAAGCATGTGACCCAAATGGATTGGACCGTTAGCATACGGAAGTGCACTAGTGACGAGGATTTTACGTTGTGAATTTGCCATCTTTTCTCAAAATCGCTGGGAACCTAATTAGAATGGCATAGATACTAACCGATCCAATAGATAGTTTCATCAAAAGCTCGCACAAGTGGATTAAATCTAGACTAATGTTTGCCAGAATATCTGGTACAATTGCGCAAATCATATTTAGGGGGTCTGCATTTTGTCTTCAACTCATCCAAATTATCATCTTGATGATGATCTACTCAGCCAGGTATTAGCGATTCTAGATACGTTTCAAGACACGTATTTGAACAAGAGTTTGTTAAGCGCTGGTATGGTAACCAAGCTTGCCATTGAAGGTAAGCGACTACAGCTCGGCCTATGTTACGCGTACCCGTGCCAGACACTGTACCGTGATATCGTTATGGCTGTGACTAAAGAGTTAGCTGTATTGGATGCAATTGACGAAGTTGAATGTGAAATTGACTTCCAACCAGAAACCGTTTCAGCAATTAGTGCAGTTGAACCTTTGCCAAACATTAAGCAAGTGATTGCTGTGGCATCGGGCAAAGGCGGTGTGGGTAAATCAACTACAGCCGTTAACCTAGCGCTAGCGTTAGCTGCAGAAGGTGCCAGTGTTGGTATTTTAGATGCTGATATTTATGGCCCATCAATTCCTATGATGTTAGGTGTTGAAGATTTCAAGCCTGTATCGCCAGATGGCAAGATTATGACGTCGGCAATAGCTCACGGCATTGTCGCGCAGTCTATTGGCTTTATGCTTGATGGCGACCAAGCTGCGGTATGGCGTGGTCCTATGGCGGCGGGTGCATTAGTACAATTGCTGACTGAAACTGAGTGGCCAGAGCTGGATTACTTAGTGATTGATATGCCACCAGGAACCGGTGATATTCAATTAACACTTTCACAAAAAGTACCAGTGAGTGGTGCTGTGATTGTGACGACCCCTCAGGATATCGCCTTGGCGGACGCTAAAAAAGGCGTGAGTATGTTCCAGAAAGTGAACATTCCTGTACTGGGTATTGTTGAAAACATGAGCTTCCACCTTTGCCCTGAATGTGGTCATAAAGATCATCCATTTGGTGCTGAAGGCGGCCAAAAAATGGCAACTCGCTACAATGTGCCATTGCTTGGTCAATTGCCGCTGCAATTGAATATCCGTGAAGATATGGATAAAGGTACGCCAACAGTAGTGGCTGATGAGTCAAGTCAAGTCGCTGGTATATATCGTGAAATCGCTAGAAAGGTCGGGGCACAGCTTGCTTTATGTCAAGCACAGCCTAAAGTATCAATTAGCATGTCTGATGACGAATAAGGTCTATTTTAATGAATTCTAAAGATTGTGTTGTAATTGGTATCGCGGGCGCGTCTGCGTCAGGTAAAAGTCTTATCGCTAAAACGATTTACGAAGAACTTTGCCGTGATTTAGGTACAGATCAAATTGGTGTGATTGCAGAAGATGCGTATTATCGCGACCAAGGCCATCTGTCGATGGATCAACGTGTATTGACTAACTATGACCATCCTAAAGCATTGGATCATGAACTATTATGCACGCATTTGCGTGAGCTTAAAGCAGGTCATGCAGTTGATGTACCTGTTTATAGTTATACAGAGCATACTCGTACTGAACAGAAAGTGACACTTACCCCTAAGAAAGTCATTATTCTTGAAGGGATTTTGTTGCTAACCGATCCTGCTCTGCGTAAAGAGATGGACGCATCTGTGTTTATGGATACACCACTAGACATTTGTTTTATGCGCCGTTTATCTCGTGATGTCGCTGAGCGCGGAAGAACGATGGAATCGGTTATGCAACAGTATACTGAGACTGTGCGTCCAATGTTCCTACAGTTTATTGAGCCATCTAAGCAGTACGCTGATATTATCGTGCCTCGTGGTGGTAAAAACCGAATCGCAACTGATATTCTCAAGGCACGTATACAGCACCTGCTCGCGAAATAAGGCAATTTTAAATATAAGGGACTCTAGCGAAACATGGGTTTAACAGAACTAGAGAGTGAAGCCTGCTTTGCTAATGCCTAAGGTTTGGGTAAATGGACAGCCCGGCATAAATGTTGATCCCCTTGATAGGGGATTAGCTTATGGTGACGGTTTATTTGCGACTATGCGAGTAGACCAAGGTGAGATCCTGTTTTTTACCGCACATATGGAGCGTCTTACTCAAGGCGCTTATCGTTTAGGGTTTCACTGGGCAGTTTCGCCTGCGCTTCAACAGCAATTACACACATTAGCGCAAGCCAATCCGCACTCTTGTATCAAACTTTTACTTACTCGAGGTGTTGGCGGACGAGGTTATAGTGCGCCTGTAAATAGACCGAATTTAGCAGCAGATATAATCACTGCGGAGTTGTCGAATCAATCCGCTAATGCCTGCAGTGTTTCGACTCCGCAAAATAGCGCTCATAACACTGATCGCTCTGAGCCGCTAAACGTAACTGAAATTGTGTCTGTGAGTGATTTTCCTGCACACTATAAAAAGTGGCAACAGCAGGGGGTAGGGCTAGCTCTTTCGCCTGTGTCATTGGGTAAGCAGCCCAAACTTGCGGGGATAAAACACTGCAATCGCCTAGAGCAAGTGCTTATCAAGTCAATTGAATTACCTGAAGGAATACATGACTGGTTAGTCATTGACTTTGAAGATAATATTATTGAGTCATCGATGGCTAACATCTTCTTTGTTGTCGATGAAAAGCTCGTTACACCACGAATGAGTTATGCGGGAGTGGCGGGTATGATGCGAGAGCAAGTCATGCACCAGCTTTTACAAATGGGTCATAAAATAGAAGTAACAGATATCCAGTACAGTAGGCTTAACCAGGTAAAGCATGCGTTTATCACTAATAGCCTTTTTGGACTTGTCGATATTGTAAGGATTGACGATTTTACATTTACACCAGCAACTTGGACTCCAAGCTTAAGAGAACAACTCAGTTTGACACTATGAAAAAAATTATAATCAGCGTCTTCGCAACCGGATTTACTCTTCTTACTATCGCAGCCATGGCGGGATATTGGTGCTACCAAACACTACTTGCCTATGGTGAACAACCAATAAAAGCCACCTCTGTACAAGAGTTAACGATTAAACGGGGAACCACATTTAATCAATTTATCTCTGTTTTGGAAACTGAACAGTTAATCGACGAAGGCTGGAAACTTAAATGGCTTGTACGTTTAAAACCAGAGTTAGCACACATTCGCTCAGGCCTTTATGAAGTTACACCAAACGAAAGCCTCAATAGTCTGATGGCTAAAATCATTAGCGGTAAAGAGAAGTCTTTCGGTGTGACCCTATTAGAGGGGCAAACGGTTAAAGAGTGGTTACTCATACTGGAACAGCAAGCAAGGTTGCAGCAAGAGCAAGATGTGTTTAACCAGGTACTTGTTGCCAATGGTGATGACTCCGGTTTGCCTGAGGGGAAGTTTTTCCCAGACACTTATCATTATCGAGCTGGCTCTACTGATCAGGCCTTACTCAATAAAAGTTATTTGAAAATGAAGCTTGAGCTTGAAAAAGCCTGGCAAGGACGTCAGCAAGGCTTACCGTTAAAATCGGCTTATGAGTTACTCATCTTAGCCTCAATTATTGAGAAAGAAACAGGTAAAGCAAGCGAGCGCCCCTGGATAGCTGCAGTATTTGTCAATCGTTTACGTAAAGGCATGCGATTACAAACGGACCCAACGGTTATTTACGGCATGGGCGACAGATATGCTGGCAATATCACTCGTAAAGATCTGCGTGAAACGACCGCATTTAATACATACAGAATTAATGGGTTACCACCCACGCCAATTGCTGCACCCAGTTTAGCAGCAATACAAGCCGCCGCGCATCCCGCTGACGTTGATTATTTTTATTTCGTATCACGAAATGATGGTAGCCATATTTTTTCTAAAACACTGACAGAGCATAATCGAGCAGTGAATAAATATCAGAGAAATCGATGAATACACAAACTGAACATTCCGCCAAGTTTATCGTGATTGAAGGGCTTGAGGGGGCGGGTAAATCAAGTGCAATCGCATTGGTTAGAGATTTTATTGAAAAACATATAGGGCAAGCTCCTGTTTGTACTCGTGAACCGGGAGGAACGCCACTCGCTGAGCAGATGCGTGACTTAGTTAAAGTCGCCAATGACAGCGATCCCTTATGTGATGAAGCTGAGTGTTTGCTGTTTTACGCAGCAAGAGCACAATTGGTTGCAAACGTTATCAAACCTGCTTTAGCTAAAGGTGAGTGGGTATTAGGTGATAGACACAACTTGTCTTCACTTGCATATCAAGGTGGTGGTAGAAGATTAATGCCATTAGTCTCAGCTATCAGTGATGCCACGCTTAAAGGTTTTAAACCAGACCTGACCCTTTACCTAGATATTGACCCTAAGTTAGGGCTTGAGCGCGCAGCTCGACGGGGTGAGCTTGATCGTATTGAGCTGCAAGAAATTGAGTTCTTTGACCGTGCTCGTGCCACTTTCTTATCATTTGCAGATAGCGATGATTCAATAAAAATTGTCGATGCCAGCCAAAGTATGGCTCAGGTGCATAAGGACATTATTGCCATTCTTCAGCAGCAGAGTTGGTAATATGACACAGCTCCCTTGGCTGCAACATACAATTGAAACGTTTTCAGAGCAATTGAAAACGGCTCGTGTTGGCCATGCTTATCTGGTTGCGATGGATGTGGGTTACGGCGGTGAAGCGTTAACGCTTGAGCTTGCCAAGGCTGCGTTATGCAAACAAGTTGGCCGAACTGGAAGCTGTGGCTCCTGTAAGCCTTGCCAACTTGTTGAGGCAAATAGTCATCCTGATCTATACCGAGTTGAAGCAGATGGCGCACAGATTAAGGTAGATCAAATTCGTGAGCTGTGCCAAAAGCTAACCACAACGCCACAACAGGGCGGAAGGCGGATTGCGGTTATTTTAAACAGTGAACGTTTGAATCAGGCATCAGCGAACGCATTGCTTAAAACATTAGAAGAGCCCGGCAAAGATACCATTTTGTTTTTACAAACCAATTCACCCAGTCGCTTACTCGCAACGATTAGTAGTCGTTGCCAGAGACTTCATCTGGAAATGCCAAGCAAATCAATTGTTAAGCAATGGTTACAGCAAGAGTTATCGACTAATGAAGATTTGAGCTGGTGCTTACCTGTTGTGGGAGGGCCCTTAGCTATCCTTTCGGCAGTCGAGAGCGGCCGAGATAAGACATTGGTATCATACAGAAAAGGCTGGATACAAAGTTTGTCGTCAGGACACCTGTGTGATAGTTTAATAAATGTTAATGAAAAGCAAATTTCTGACGCGCTTAACGTTTTATACTTAGTGGTGCATCGAATATTAGTGAAAAAGCAAGAAATCGACCCTTTGCTCAGAGCTAAGCTGGCAAATTTTGCAGCAAAAGTGATGCAATTAGAAACACGCTTGTCGGTGATGCCAAACGTTAATTCGTTGGCATTGTTTGAAGGATTAACAATTGAGTATAACCAGCTAATGAGCCAATAAAAATCTATGATGAATCTTGTTGTCAAATTTGAGTCTTTACAGCAGCTTTACCGCGCTTATATGCCATTTATCAAACCGATAGGTATATTTGTTGCTAGTGCTGAACGCTTCAGTCTTGGACAAGAGATCATGGTTCGTTATCAACTCCCTAGTGGCTCACAGCATCACGACTTCAAAGGTTCGGTGATCTGGATTAATCCTTTAGGTGCATCGGGAGGGCGTCCTGCAGGAGTCGGCATAAAAATTTTATCCGAGCCTGATTTTCATAAACATCATATCGAACAGCTTCTTTCTCGTGAACTGGCCTCTGGAGATTTGACCTGCACTATGTAGCTGGTTAGACTTGCTGTCCTTTTTGTTGTTTGTTGGACTTTCACTGTGCTTATCGATTCACATTGTCATTTAGACCGTCTTAAAACCGCGCCAGATCAGGCTTCACTACAAGAGATCATTACCGCAGCAAAAGCCCGCGATATTGCTTATTTTCTTTGTGTGAATGTCAGGCAGCAAGGCTTCACCGAAATGAAGCAAAAAATGGCTGCCTTTGATGAGGTTTTTTTGTCTGCAGGTGTACACCCGTTAGATGTGCAAGAAGGTCTAAACATCGAAGAGGTTGAGCAGTTTGCCCGTGATGAGAAAGTCATTGCTATTGGCGAAACAGGGCTCGATTACTTTTATGCCAATGAGACAAAAACACTGCAACAAACTTGTTTTGAGCAGCAGATAGATCTGGCTGTTAAAGTTAATAAGCCTCTTATTATTCATACTCGCGATGCCCGTGAAGATACTATTAACTTTTTAAAGCGAGGCAATGCTGATTCTGTTGGTGGTGTCTTACACTGCTTTACTGAAAGCTGGGAAATGGCGAAACAAGCTTTAGATCTAGGCTTTTACATCTCGGTTTCAGGTATTGTTACATTCAAAAATGCTGGCGATCTACGTAATGTGATCCGCAAGGTACCAAAAGACAGATTATTGGTAGAGACGGACTCTCCTTATTTAGCACCGGTTCCTCATCGAGGTAAAGAGAATCAACCTGCATTTGTACGTGATGTCGCGGAATTTGTCGCTGAGCTTAGAGGTGAGAAATACCCTGAACTGGCACAGTATACAACGGATAATTTCTTTAATTTGTTTAAAGACGCTGCAAAACTCGCTGGACGCTAACCAATACTAGCCTGCATACTTTAATGCTGAGGTTTAGGCTAAATTACAGGCAAAAAAAGACCCAAAACTATTCCAATTGTTCTGGGTCTAGGGGAATGGCTCACTGGGAGCCGTGCGCTACTGTTGATTACCACTACCGTTGATAACCATAATGGTAAAATAAGGCTAATCAGCATTTATCTAATGACTAATGATATAGAGTGTAGACCAGCCTTACAGATTGTGGGTGGTTATTTTTTAATGCTCGCCACCCAAATGTAACTATTTATGTATAGATGAGACTAGTATTACTGATATAACGCAATCTTATCTTTAACTAAGTCTCTGGGAAGATTGTTTTTTAATTTATTGCCTAGGTGCTTTGCTACACCAAGAGGGTTACCGGCATAACTGACAATCACTTCTCCCTGAGGTTTAACTTTTTCGGCTAAACTGATATCGCGGCCCATTAAGAACTCTTTCGCTTGCTCGTCGCTGAGTTCAAACCGAGTGGGTGATGAGAGTGCCAAGACCGCTTCGTGTCGAACCTTATAGCCTTTCTTTAATGCGTCCGCGAGCTTAATCCCTATTCGCTGAAATCGCATTTTACCTATAAGTGGCATAACCGCTTTTGGGAACAACCAAAACTCTAAATCACGTACCATGATCTCTGCATTCGTAGGTAATGTAATGGCAAATGAATCTTCAAAATAAGCCGTTAACTCTTCAATTTGCTTGGTCTTTGCAGCTGTAAATGGAAAGTTCTTTTGCTTTTTAGGTTCAGGTAAGATGCGCTCTACAGCTGATACTTTGCGGATCTTTGCGACAAAAAAGCCCTCACTATCATAAATCTGCGGCCATACATGTAAAAATCCTTCTTCGGTACATGCTTTATCAGCGCCGGAAAATAGCGCAGTTAACGAGGTAAATTCAACCGCCTCGCCAAAGACACTTTTTAAATGATGGCAAACATCTTGGTTTTCTTGACGACTCAATGCACAAGTGGAATAAACTAAGCTTCCGCCAACCTTTAATGCAAGAAAAGCGGATTCAATTAACGCTTTCTGAGTGACTACAATGCCTTTATTGTCATTGTTATCCCAGTTTTTTAATGCGTCTGGATCTTTACGTATTGTGCCTTCGCCACTGCAGGGGGCATCGAGTAATACTGCGTCGAATGTTTCAAATAGATACTCACCGAAAACTCTAGCGTCAAAATGGGTGAGGGCACAGTTTGATACGCCCATTCTCGCCACGTTAGCATGCAAGACTTTTACACGGCTGGCTGAATACTCATTAGCGACTAAAAGCCCCTGGTTGTTCATCAGTGCGGCTATTTGCGTTGTTTTGGAGCCCGGCGCTGAAGCCATGTCTAAAACACAGGTTTGCTCTAATAGGCCAAGAGCATTCTCATTTTTGGCATGTGAGTCAAACAGCGCTGTAGGCGGTAGCATTGAGCTGGCTTCTTGAATGTAAAATAAGCCTTGTAAGTGCTCGACAGTATTACCTAACTGTATATCACTGCTTATCGTCACCCAGAAACCTTGGTCACACCATGGAATAGGCTCAAAGCTCCAGCCTTTTTCTGACATTAAGTCAATAAAGCTTGCGGTACTAATTTTGAGTGTATTGACCCGAATAGAGAGACGTAACGGTTTATTGCTGTAAGCAATAAAGTCTTCCATTGAAAGGTGAGAAGGGAGATCACGTTCAATATTGTCGAGAAAATTCTGATTAAAATGAGCCATATGTCGAAGATAATGCGGTAAAGTAGCGGGATTATAACAGATTTACCAAATGATAAGAGGGAACTTGAGTGCTAAATAAGATCTGGTTTGGCTTTTTTGCAACCGCATTATTCGCTATTTTGGCGCAGGTGCTAACAGGCCATACTCAAGTACTTTCAGAAAGTGTCAGTGCCATTTTTTCGAGTTCAAAATTAGCCGCTGAAATCGCATTGGGCTTAATCGGTGTATTATCACTGTGGATGGGCTTGATGCGTGTTGGCGAAAAGGCGGGGGTCGTTGGCTTATTCTCTAAAATGTTTGAACCTTTACTCGCTAAACTGATGCCAGAGGTACCTAGAGGGCACCCGGCTTTTGGTAGCGTCACCATGAATTTGACTGCCAATATGCTGGGTTTAGATAATGCTGCAACGCCGTTAGGCCTCAAGGCAATGCAAGATCTACAAACCTTAAACCCTAATAAGAGCGTTGCGACTAACGCCCAGATCCTGTTCTTAGTGTTAAATACCTCTTCTATAACTTTAGTGCCTGTCACAGTATTTTTGTATCGTGCTCAGCAGGGAGCTGTCGCACCAGCTGATATTTTTCTGCCGATTTTACTGGCAACAACGGCATCGACACTGGCAGGTCTAACGGTAGTCGCGATAGTACAAAGGTTATCTTTACTCAATACTGTGGTACTGGGTTATGCCGGTATCATTTTATCTTCCATTATCGGCTTGGTATTTTATTTAAGTACCTTATCTGTATCGGCTATTGGTGAAATCAGTACCAGCCTTGGTAACGGTATTTTATTGCTGCTTATTTTTAGTTTTGTACTGGTTGCTGGTATCCGAAAGGTTGCAGTTTATGATGAATTTATAGAAGGTGCGAAAGAGGGCTTTGCGCAGTCCATAAAGCTAATCCCATACTTACTGGCGATGTTACTCGCTATTGCGTTACTCAGAGCTTCCGGTGCGCTCGATTATTTGCTACAGCTTATAGCAGGCTTAGTCGCTTTTGCTGGAGGGGATGTACGCTTTGTTGATGCCATGCCTACAGCTATCATGAAACCTTTTAGTGGCTCAGGGGCTAGGGCTATGATGCTTGAAACCATGCAGCACTATGGAGTGGATTCATTTGCTGGTCGCTTAGCTGCAATATTGCAAGGCAGCACCGAGACGACATTTTATGTATTGGCCGTTTATTTTGGTGCTGTTGGGATCCGTAATGGCAGGCACGCGTTAGCTTGTGGCTTATTTGCAGATTTAGCGGGGATCATCGCGGCGATACTGGTCTGCTACCATTTTTATGGTTGATGATACCAATCAAAATAAGTAGTTGTTCTACTCAGAGTGTTTTTGGGCAAACTAATTCAAGGCGAATAGATGACATAATTGCTCGGCGATCACATGGCATTTTCCCATTAGCAAACATGCTGACAGACATAAAAAAACGAGGCCTTATAGCCTCGTTTTTCTATTCAGTTGGTAGATAATCGTTATTAACTATCATTTCCAAGTTATCAACTGTTAGTTAATATTTCTTAGCAGCTGAATCGTTAGTCTGCTTTAGGTGTTTGTACTGGTGACCAAGTCATCCATTTTGCATCAAAATCAGACTGAAGCGTAAATGTTTGGTCGTTGTTGATGGTGTTTGCTACCGTGGTGGTTTCTTGTGTTGCGACCCCGATGCCACCGGCTAAAATTGTTTCCAACGAACCTGTCTCGATTTGCGCGCCTGAGAATAGGCCAAGATCAACTTTTACGCCTGAGAGATCCCAAAACACACTGGTTTGGTTTACAAGATGTTGATACTTATTTTTAATATGAACGTGCATTACAACGCCAGTGCCTTGATCTGAAAGAGCATAACTATCGACTTGGCCAATGTTTATCCCTCTAAAGAAAATGGCTGTTCCTGACTTAACCGAGCCTAAGGTGCTATTACTTAAATTAAAGGTTAACGCACCATCGATATTATGAAATGGCGTATCAACTTGTCCAACAAAGGTTGTCGCCTTGATGTTGCTTTGTCCCGGGAAGACTTCAATATAGGCACCGGTTATCAGGGTTTCAGGCGCTTTAATCCCAGCTAAAGAAATATCCGCATCGACAACAGAATACGAGGCATCTTTTTGATTAAAATTAGTGGCATATTCACCATATAAATAAGCAGTAACATTTAACTGCTTTAAATTGGCGGCTAAGGTTACCGACTCAATTTCACCGACTTTATGGCCTAAATACCGAATGGCTGCTTTGCGGGTTAATTTTACGGTCGCAGGGAAGGTGAGCTGAATGGGTACCGCCTGGCTGAATGCAAGGAACTTACTTTCATAAAGCGCGGTGCCGTTTGCGACGGTATTACCTTCAAGCAAGCCAAGGCTTATTCCGCCTTTTAAAGCTCCCATTAATGGCGCGACTTCAACCTCAACGCCACTTAAACTGGCATTGATTGATACAGCACTGTTACGCCAAAAGATAGTTTGATCAGTGAGTAAACTTTTAAAGTCACGTTCGATAGCGATATCAATTGCAAAGTCATTATTTGTGGCTTGCCACTCTACGCCAGACACCTGGCCTATTTGCATTTTCTTGTAATAGATAGGAGAGCCAGCAGTGAGATCTGCGCCATCTTGATTGTAGAGTCTTCTTTTTATAAGCTTTTGATTATTGAAAAAAGACGTAGCCTGTTTGCTGTTGCCAAAAACATACAGCGAGTCGCCGCTCTTTGCCAAGGCTTTGTTTGTGCCTCTAACTAAGCTTAACGCGCCACTAGTCAAAGTCGTCAGATCACGGGTACTGACTTTAACACCATCGAGACTCGCATCTATGGTTAATGCAGACTCTGCAATAAAGTGGCTATTTGCGCTGATAAGCGTCGCAAAGTCAGCGTCTATTTCAGCTTGATATTCTACTTGAGTAAAAGTTTTATTGAGCTGACTGGATAGTACGTGACCAATCTTGATCTGCTTATAGCGAATTTCTGCACCGGCGCTAATACCTGGGTTGCTTTTTGCGTGCAGCGTGAGGAGCAGTTTACCAGTATTTGTGGGCTCAGGTTGCTGTGTTAACAATGAATATTGTTGTTTTGCAGCTCCTGTACCTGGAATGAAGTTAATTACACTACCTGTGATTAAACGTTCAGGGTGCTTTATACCGGATAGAGATATATCGGCGCCTTCCAACCAGAAATCAGCACTTTCAGTGAGTAACTCTTTATAGGCGTTATCAATTCTTGCAGATAACACAACGCCATCATCACTTAATGCTTTATGAGTTACCTGGCCTATCTGGATCCCACGATAAACAATGGCGGTATTTTGAGATACGGCGTCGGTACCACTTGCGAGTAGGTTAAATTGCAATCCGCCTAAGGCGTCATCTTGGCTGTCATATAACGTGAATTCATGCTTATTTTCCACGGGTTCAGATAAGGTATTGGAGCTAAAGCTAATGCCACCTGCAAGTATCGAGGCTAAACTTTCGCTACTGACTTTTACACCAGATAAGGAGGCATCGATGCTGATCCCCGAGACATTCCAAAATTGAGAGTCGGTTTTAACTAGCTCAGCATATTGCTGTTGAATAAATGCTGTTACTAGAATTTGTTCCGCACTTTCAAGATGATAACCAACTACTTGTCCTACTGGGATCTGTCTGTAAAAGATAGGAGAACCCACATCAAGAGAACCTAATTTGTCAGAAGTGATATGGACAATTAGTCCTTCTACGCCGGGTGTGATGACGGGGGCAGTTGTTTCTGCTTCAAAATAGGATCTTGAGTCGCCGCCACCGGGTAACATACTAATGTAATTACCAGAAAAAAGGGTATCTAGACCTTCGATGCCGGTGATTGTTGCTTTAGGTTTAACCAACCAAAACTTGGTCCCCTGGTTGATAAATGGTGCGGCACGATAATCCATGAGAACTGAGACGTTTACGCCTTGAAGATCATCATCAATACTCATATCAACGACTTTACCCACTGTAAGCCCTTGGTACTTGACTAAGGTTTTACCTATGTCCATTCCTGTGGCACTAGGGAAATGAATCGTAATTTCAATTCCCGACTCGCGTATGCTCTTCACCCCAAGCCACGCGCCTAATGCAAGTGCAATAATGGGTAATAACCAAATCGGTGAGAATAACTTTTTCTTTACGACTTTAGGCGTTTGTACTTGAGTCATCTTTTGCTTCCAATCTATCCCAGAGTAATCGGGTATCTATAACTTTTGCAGCGAGCTGCGTGAGTAAAATAACTAAGGCGAATGCAGTTGCTGCTGGAGCCGGCTTAGCGTCGAGTAACTGTCCCATATTAACGACAGCTACAGTAAGTGAAATAACAAATAAGTCGAGCATCGACCATCGACCAATCCATTCAATAATATGAAAGCCAGTCATTAACTTCTTTTTCGAAATAGGGAGTTTGAAACTGATTGCAGATAAATAAATCGTTAAGCCTACAATTTTTAAGATCGGTACCAAAATACTCGCAGTAAACAAAATGATTGCGATGGGGATCATGTCCGTTTTAACGAGGTGAGCGATCCCAGAAAAAATGGTGTCTTGGGTCACTCGTCCCTGATTCGTCAGCGTTGTAATGGGGTAAATATTGGCAGGGATCAGCAAAATAGCTGCGGTGATTAGCAGCGCCCAACTTTTTTGGACACTGTCATAATCTCTAACCTTAAGTGGAGCATCGCAACGACTACATGTTGCAGACTTACTGCAGGTCACCTTGTGACATGTTGGACACGAGGTTAAGCCGATATCTTTCCCAAGCGTTGCTGAGTCATTTGTGTTCATCAAGAAAGCTCCACATATGTTCTAAATCGTACTCGCGCATTAAAAATAACGTCATTACAAATAACATGGTGAAACAGAATGTACCAAAACCAAAAGAGACACTGGCAAAATCTGCTAGGTTGAACGCCGCGACGAGGAAGCTGATGACATAGATTTCAAGCATGGTGAGCTGGGTGAGCATTCCTTGAATTTTTAGTAATTGTTTGAGTGTCGTCCTCAGTATGACAGAACTGAGCCCGAACTTAATAATGAGTGTTTGAGACAAAATGGATAATAACAATAGCCCCGGAGCGACAACGGCAGAAACCAACACCGCAATACCCACTAACCAATAACCTTGCTGGTAAACAGATAACGCCCCCTCTATGACTGTAGTTGTCCTAATACTTCCAAGAAACTCAAGCTCTAAGACCGGGTATAAATTTGCAGGTGCGAAAAAGAAAACCGCCGTTAAACACAGGGCTAACATACCGTTGATAGAACAGTATGGCGTATCGTAAAGAGGGGTGTGGCACCTTGGACAGATAGCACGTACGCCAGTTGGCAGTGCTCGCTTCCTAATGACTAAGTCGCAGGACTGACACAAAGTAATACTATTATCTACTGCTTCCATAGCCATCTTTTTTTAATATCCAAGTTTGCGATATAAACGGTTAATCGAGTACGCAAGGTGAGTATTTTCACGTATGCGATTGAAAATACAGAGCCATTAACCGAATAAGTTTATCAGATATTCAAGAAAACTTGCATAAGAAGTTCAATCTATGAGACTCTCTACTGTATATAAAAACAGTGTGAGGTTGAATATGGCCGTTGTAACTCAATTTGTAGTTGTTAGAGAAGGGGTTGAAAAGATGACTTTTACATCTAAGAAGGAGGCTGATGCCTACGATAAGATGCTAGATATCGCTGATAACCTAATCCCGTTTTTAAGTAAGAGTGACTTAGGTTTGGAGGAGGTTAATATTGAAAAGTTAAGCTTTTTCTTGGCCGAGAACAAAGATGACCTGCAAGTGTTACTTAAAGGTGGATCACTAGAGAAAAAAGCATCGGTTAAGAAAACAGCTAAAAAAGCTGAGGACAAGGCAGAAAAATAAAACTCCTTGTTAATGCAGGTAGGTTTGTTGTTAGAATGTTGTAAGTATGCTTTTTTGTTTTAGATATAACGGTTGGATAGTATTAATGGAAGACGCTTTTTACGGCACGCTAGAACGTCAGGTGCGGGCATTATTTACAGATGAAGATGACACTATTGCAGCATTGGCAAATTTTTCAGCTTTTATCAATGACAACCTTGATGATCTTAATTGGGTTGGCTTCTATCTATTGAAAAATGATCAATTAGTATTAGGGCCGTTTCAAGGTAAGGTAGCTTGTTCTCGCATTCCAGTCGGTAAAGGTGTCTGTGGTACCGCGGTGGCATTAAATTCAACACAACGAATTGATGATGTTCACCAGTTTGCAGGTCACATTGCATGTGATAGTGCCAGTAACTCAGAATTGGTTGTACCTTTACGACAAAACGGATCTGTTATCGGTGTGCTGGATATTGATAGCCCATCGTTATCAAGGTTCAGTAAAATTGATCAACAAGGGGTCGAAACTTTGGTAAAAAGTCTCGAATTTTGCCTATTTGGTTAATCTACGACCAATTATCGCTAATTGGAGGTCGCAATCATTTGAAGCCTCTCTATAATAAGCGGTTTGAGTAATGAAAAAAACAAACACGTTTACATTCAAGATATGAATGCTTAGAGTTTGTGTATTATTGTTGCTAAGGTAGGTTTGATTTTAGGTATAAAAACAAATGTTAACGATTTTTCATTTGTTGTTTATGCGCAGATCAGACAAATATAAACGACACTTAACTGATACGAGTGATAAAGCTCTACGGTGGTGTCCCTTTTTTAAACTGTGGAAGTAAAGATGGAATCAACAGAAAAGTTGACCGATACCAACGCTATTCTTGCGTATTTGTACGAAACATTTCCTTTATGCTTTATAGCTGAAGGTGAAACTAAGCCATTAAAAATTGGGTTGTTTCAAGATTTAGCGGAAAGGTTAGCTGATGATTCTAAAGTCAGTAAAACTCAGCTCAGAATCGCGTTAAGAAGATACACGAGTAGCTGGCGCTACTTAAAGTGCGTGAAAGCAGGCGTACAGCGTATTGATTTAGACGGTAATGCTTGTGGTGAATTAGAGCAAGAGCACATTGATCATGCTCAAGCTACACTAAAAGAGAGCCAAGACAAAGCTAAGGCGAAAAGAGTTGCACAGGCCAAGAGTGCTAACCCAGCTGCAAAAACGGCTAAGAAGCCTGTTAAGAAGCCAGTTGCTAAACGTCCTAAGCAAGCTCAAAGCAGCAAACCTGCAAAAGAGCCTGTTGTGGCAGAAAATTTAGTACCTGCGGTTTTAGCTGAACTGAAACCAAAGCAGCGTGTTAATGTCAAATTAGGTAAGGCACCAGTAGCTGGTGTGATTTTGGACATCAAAAAAGAAGATGTTCAAGTTCAGTTAGACTCTGGTTTAACCATCAAAGTTAGAGCTGAACATATACTGCTGTAATGGCTTATTAGCACCTAAAGGAGTAACTTGTTGATGCGAAAACTTTCTCTGGCTGTATCCATTGCCGGTATTTTTGTCGGATTCTCGGCGTGGGCCGTAAGCCCTACTATTCAATTCAGCGAGTTGCCCGCTCTTAAGCAGGAACCGCAACATAAGGTTGCCAGTAAACGAGTGACAGGTTTATTCACTCGCTCCCACTATCATCGTTTTGATATGGATGACGCCTTCTCTGAACAGGTATTTAATCGATATCTAAAGCAATTAGATTATCGCAAGAATGTATTGTTGCAGTCTGATATCGATAGTTTCAAAGGCTATTCATCTGAATTTGATGATATGTTGAAAAGTGGTGATTTGAATCAAGCTTATAAGATGTTTGAGCTTGTTCAAAAACGTCGCTATGAGCGATTTGCTTATGCATTGTCTTTGCTTGATGAAGAGATGGCATTTGACGTTGCTAATGACGTTTATGAATACGACCGCGAAGATGCAAACTGGCCAACAACCGAAGCTGAGTTAAACGAGCTTTGGCGTCAACGTGTAAAATACGATGCATTAAACCTCTCTCTTACTGGTAAGAATTGGGATGAAATCGTCGAAGTCCTTGAGAAACGTTATAACAATGCGATTAAACGTTTAAGCCAAACCCATAGCGAAGATGTCTTCCAAGGCGTAATGAATGCATTCGCCCGCACAGTGGAACCTCATACAAGCTATCTTTCCCCACGAAATGCTGAGCGTTTCCAAATGGAAATGAATTTGAGCTTAGAAGGCATTGGTGCAGTGCTTCAAGTCGATGATGACTATACAGTGATCAAGAGTCTGGTTGCTGGCGGCCCGGCAGCATCAAGCGAAAAATTATCACCTGAAGATAGAATTATTGGTGTAGGTCAAGAAGGCAAAGAGATCGTTGATGTCATCGGCTGGCGTCTTGATGATGTTGTCGAACTGATTAAAGGTCCAAAGGGCAGTAAGGTTGTTCTTGAGATTTTACCAAAGAAAGGCGGCACCAACGCGAAAACGTTCGAATTGACAATTGTTCGCGATAAAATTCGTTTAGAAGATAGAGCTGCAACGTCTAAAGTGATTGAGCCAACAGACGGCCCTTACGCAAATCGTAAAGTGGGTGTGATTCAAATACCCGGTTTTTATATGGATTTGTCAAAAGACGTTTCTAAAGAACTTGCCGAATTAAAAGAAGCTAAAGTCGAAGGTATTATTATTGACCTTCGTGGCAATGGCGGCGGTGCATTAACTGAAGCAACGTTGTTAACAGGCTTGTTTATTGAACAGGGTCCAGTGGTTCAAATTCGAGATGCGAACGGTCGAGTATCACAAAATCGCGATAATGATGGACGAGTCACTTATGATGGTCCGTTAACCGTGATGGTTGACAGATACAGTGCATCGGCTTCTGAAATTTTTGCTGCAGCACTTCAAGATTATGACCGTGCACTTATTGTTGGCGAGTCTACCTTTGGTAAAGGTACGGTGCAGCAACATAAGAGCCTTGGTCGTATCTATGATATGTACGAAAAGCCTATCGGGCATGTGCAGTACACGATTGCTAAGTTTTACCGCATCAACGGTGGAAGTACTCAGCTTAAGGGTGTTACACCAGATATTCCATTCCCGAGCGCTTTAGAGCCAGGCGAGTATGGTGAAGCTGAAGAAGAAAATGCATTACCATGGGACAAAGTACCAGTAGCACAATACGGTACACTTGGTGAAATTTATCCGCAGCTTATTCAGAACTTGGACGGTAAGCATAAAGATCGTATTCAATCTGATGTTGAATTTAGTTATATTTTCCAAGATATTGCTGAGTTTAAAGAAAACCATGATGATAAAACGGTTTCTTTAGTTAAGACGGAACGTCTAGCTGAACGAGATGCAAACGACAAGAAACAACTTGATCGTGCTAACGACCGACTCGTAAGAGAAGGCCAAGAAAAAGTTAAGTCATTGGATGATATTTCTGATGATGTCGAAGTGGCCGATGCTTTCTTAGATGAAACAGCCTTTATCACGCTAGATTTAGCGGATATTGAAAAATTGGCAAAGAATCAAAAAAAGTAAAATCGACTCAATAAAAAAACGCGCTTTATGCGCGTTTTTTTTAATTCAAAATTAATAAATTAGAGGTTTATTCATGTCACAGCCCCAAGCAAAATTCCTCAAAGATTATCAACAACCACAATTTAAGATCAGCCATATCGATTTAGCATTTTCACTTGCAGGAAAAGAAACACAGATCATTGCGACCAGTCAGGTTGTTCGTCACGGACAACATAATGAGGCATTAGTCCTCGTCGGTGATGAGATTGAGCTGCTAAGTGTTACCGTCGATGGGAAAGATACTGCTTTTCAACAGCAGTCGGGTGAGCTGATTGTTGATACCAAGCTTAATGAATTTGAATTAAAAATAACGACTAAGTTAGATCCTGAGGCAAATACCAGTCTGGAAGGCTTATATATGTCGGATGGTGCATACTGTACTCAGTGTGAGGCTGAAGGGTTTAGGCGTATAACGTACTTTTTAGACCGCCCAGATGTATTGGCTATCTATACTGTGCGTATTGAAGCAGATAAACAGGCCTTCCCTTATTTATTGAGTAACGGAAACTTGGTCGATTCAGGTGACACAGAAGATGGTCGGCATTTCGCACTGTGGCATGATCCCTTCCCAAAGCCTGCTTATCTGTTTGCGCTAGTAGCAGGTGACTTTGACCTGTTGGAAGACAGCTTTACTACCTGTAGTAATCGTGAGGTTAAGTTGCAGGTATTTGTTGATAAAGGTAATTTAAATAAAGCTCACCATGCAATGGCATCACTTAAAAAGTCGATGGCTTGGGACGAAAGTCGCTTTAATTTAGAATATGACTTAGATATTTACATGATTGTGGCGGTCGATTTTTTCAATATGGGTGCCATGGAAAATAAAGGACTCAATGTATTTAATACTAAGTTTGTATTGGCGGATAAAGCTTCTGCGACTGATGATGATTACCATGGAATAGAGTCTGTTGTAGGGCATGAGTACTTTCATAACTGGACTGGTAACCGGGTAACTTGCAGAGACTGGTTTCAGTTAAGCTTGAAAGAGGGCTTAACCGTATTTAGAGACCAAGAGTTTAGTTCTGATCTTGGTTCTCGCGCGGTAAACCGTATTCATGCCATTAAAGTAATGAAGAACCAACAGTTTGCAGAAGACTCTGGGCCAATGGCACACGCTATCAGACCCGAGTCAGTGATTGAGATGAATAACTTTTATACGGTTACTGTTTACAATAAAGGTGCTGAAGTTATTAGAATGATGCATACCTTATTAGGCGAACAGGCATTCCAAAAAGGCATGGCCTTATATTTTGAGCGTCATGATGGACAGGCTGTGACTTGTGATGATTTTGTGTCAGCAATGCAAGATGCAAGTCAAGTTGATTTAAGTCAGTTTAAACGCTGGTATAGCCAAGCAGGCACACCGCAAGTTGAAGTCGAAGAGCACTATGATGCTGCAAATAACAGCTACAAGCTAACATTGTCTCAGTCGACCCCTGATACACCTGGCCAAACTGATAAGCAGCCCTTACATATCCCATTTGATGTGGAGATGATCAGTGCTCATGGTGATTCAGTTATTAGCGAAGTTCTGAATTTTACTGATAAACAACAAACCTTTACTTTTAGTGGCATGACTTCAAAGCCTATACCGTCGTTACTGCAAAATTTTTCTGCGCCAGTTAAACTGAGTTTTGATTACTCCATTGAACAACTTGTTCATATTATGCGTTTTGCTACTAGCGAAGTCGCCAAATGGGAAGCATCAGTTTCACTATTTAGTCAATCTGTGTGGCAAAATGTTGAACGATTACAACATAAGCAAGCAATGTTTATCGACCCAAGGATCCTTGATGCTTTTAAAGGGGTCATCCTGGCACAAGATCTTGATAAGGCACTCATGGCTGAGATCCTAACCCTGCCAAGCGCTGGTTCACTGATTGAACAGAAAAGTGCCGTTGACCTAGATAACCTCGCATTAGCAAGAGAGTTTGTTGTGCTTGAGATTGCGTCAGACGGTGAAGATGAGTTATTGGCTAAAGTGCGTGAGTTAAGCAGTATCGATGAGGCTGCAGCTCGTTCATTAAAAAATATCTGCCTAAGCTTACTTTTAAAAATAGAGAAAAGTTACGGCGAAGTGGCTAAGTCACAGTTCGATTCGGCTGATAATATGACTGACAGTTTAGGCGCTCTATCGGCATTAAATTGTGAGTCGTCAGCTATTCGTAATGAATTGATGAGGAAATTTGAACAAGAGTGGATCGATACTCCTTTGGTCATGGATAAATGGTTTGCTTTACATGCGACCTTAAATAGCCATGATTGCATCGAAAAGTTGCAGTCTTTATTTGAGCATCAAGCATTTAGTTTTAATAACCCGAATAGAGTTCGTTCTCTAATCGGCGCATTTGCAGCTGGCAATACGCTTGAGTTCCATCGAAAAGACGGGCAGGGCTATCAATTTTTGGCCGATGCCATTATTAAGTTAAATAAACTTAACCCGCAAGTCGCAGCTAGGATTATTACGCCGCTGATCCAATTCAAAAAGTTTGATAATCAAAGACAAGCATTGATGAAGAACGAACTGCAGCGAATCTTAGAAATTAAAGCACTTTCGAAAGATCTATATGAGAAAGTCACTAAAGCACTGGTTTAATCTTCGATAAAGTTATGGGGTCTTAGCCTGTTAAGACGATTACTGCAGGTCTAAGCCCCTATGTTAATGAGAATGTCACCGTGGCACCCAATAAAGTATTTAATTTCCCACTCAATATCAGTTATCAAACATTCTTACCTTATTATCGAGGCGAGATAAATAAAGTTGAAGTCATCGACCTTAATGGCCAAACATTATGGATTAACGCTAGGCATTTTCGGCCCTTTTTGACTCGTGAGGGTATAAAGGCATATTTTACTATGACTGTAGATAGCCAAGGAAACCTAATTAGCCTTATTAAAAGTTAGAGTAATTACTTCAAACGGTCGATTGCTTTAAACATGAATTCTTTATTGGCTATCTAACTTATAAGTTATTGTAATTACATTGTATATAAGCTTAAAAGTAGACGCATACCACTTCATCAATTACTGATTTAAATACAGCAACAAATTCTTGCTTGCTTACCTCCCTTAAGTGACGAAATCTTTTAAAGATTTTCCATGTTTCAACCTTGCTCGCCTCGTAAAAATGCTGTAACAATAGTGTTACCTGTAAGCTAACAGCATGTTGGTTAACAATTCCTATAACAAAAGAATCCAGCAGGTTACGGAGAGAAGCTAAAATGAAAAAGGTTAAAAACGGCTTAAATAAGTCGACGCTTGCTTTGGGGATAGTCGCGGCGCTCGGTTTTGGCATAACAAATCAGGCCAATGCGGTCTCATTTAATTGGGGAGAAGTAGAAGGAACATTCGATTCGACATGGACTGCTGGTGCTAGTTGGCGTGTTGAAGGTCGAGATTGGGATAATCAAATAGGTAAGGTGAATCACCCACAATTTGATTGGTCTGGATATTCAGCATTCGGTAACACTAAATACAGTGCCGCTGAGATTTGGGCGCAACCAGGTTCTTATTCTAGTAATGGCGATTTAGCCGATCTGCTATATACGCAAGGTGATACGACTGCAGAGATTGTTAAAGGACTACATGAGCTTTCTTTAAAGTATAAGAATTTCGGTGTATTTGCTCGTGGTATGTATTTTTACGATCGTAAGGCAAATGATGGAGATTATGGCTATAGCAATCCATTAACAGGCAAAGAGTACGATCCTTGTGAAGATAAAAAAGCTTCAGAAGTACAATGTAAAGATATACGTCTACTAGATGCGTTTGTTTATGCTGACTTTGACTTTAATGATGGTGCAAATCCTCTTTCAATTCGTGTGGGTAATCAGGTTGTCTCTTGGGGAGAAAGCACACTGATTGCACACGGAATTGGTGTCATCAATCCAGTTGATTTAAATATTCTTAATGCACCAGGTGCAGAACTTAAAGAAGCATTTAGACCACAAGGTATGGTTTGGGTTTCTCTTGGGGTGACCGACAATTTATCTGTTGAAGGTTTCTACCAATATGATTGGGAGCCTGTTTGGGTACCAACACCAGGCTCATTCTTATCAACTAATGATTTCGCCGGCTATGGCGGCTATTACCAAAATGCACAGCTAGGTTTTAACGCAAACCCAGATATGGATCTCGACTTCTTGTTGTCTGAATACAATACCCTCGTTGGTATGGTCGGCTCAGGTGCTGTTGATCCCGCAGATTTGGCTAAACTTGCACTGGCTTATCCAACAAAAGCAACGTTAGTTGAAGATCCTGCATCGGCAAGTGATGATGGTCAATGGGGTATAAAGCTCGGTTACTACGCACCAGAATTGGGCGAGACTGAATTCGGTTTGTATTACATGAATTACCACAGTCGTCGTCCACTCATTAGTGGTACTACTGCTAACTTCTCTGAAGAGGCTATTGGCCGCGACTTACAACGTCTAGGCGGCAAAGCACAGTCTGGCGAAGCCATGACGCGTGAAGACTTGTTAGCGTTAGAAACATTCTCTAAGGCGCAGATTGTTTACCCTGAAGATATCCAATTAATGGGTGTGAGCTTTAATACACTGCTTGGTGACACTTCTGTTGCGGGAGAAATTGCTCACCGCCTAGATGAACCATTACAAATTGATGATGTAGAGTTACTATTTGCGGCAATGCCACAGCAGTTAGCGAATGCAGGTTTGCGCCCAGATTTGGACGGTATTTCTCAAGTTGAAAATTACGGCCCAGGCGAATATGCAGAAGGCTTTATCCGCCTAGATACCACTCAAGCACAGACGACATTTACCCATCTATTTGGCCCGACATTGGGCACCGATAATCTTACTATGTTAGCTGAAGTTGGTGGCGTGTGGATCCATGATATGCCAAGCCATGATGAGCTTAGATTAAATGGTCCTGGTACTGCGCGCTCAGGTGGTAACCCAGATATGCCGGGGATCATTGAGGCACTTCATAACGGACCTGAAACGAACCCTTTCCCTACTGACTTTGCTTGGGGTTATCGCCTCGTTGCGAAAGCGGACTATAACAACGTGTTGGGTGGGGTAAATATTGCGCCTCGGATCATTTTCTCTCATGACGTTGATGGTATTACGCCAGATCCGATGTTCCTGTTTACCGAAGGCAAAAAATCAGTGGCATTAGGCGTGAACTTTGATTATCAAAGTCGTTGGGGCGCAGATATCTCTTATAACACCTTCTTTGGTGGCGTCGGCACGACAAATTCATTAGCTGACCGAGATTACGTTTCGTTCAACATTAAGTATTCAATCTAAATCACAAGGACAATAACAATGAATAAACTTGCGATATTGCCTGTAGCAGTGATGTTTGCTTTAAGTGCTCCAAGTGCTTTGGCTAAAGTCTCTGAAGCAGATGCAGCTAAATTAGGCACTGAGTTGACGCCACTTGGCGGAGAAAAAGCGGCAAATGCTGATGGTTCTATTCCTGCATGGGACGGTGGCATCACTAAACCTGTAGCAGGATATAGCCAAGGAATGCATCACCCAGATCCATTCCCAAGCGATAAAATAGAATTTACTATTACTAATGCAAATAAAGATCAGTACAAAGAGTTTCTCTCTGATGGTCAAATTAAGTTGTTTGAGTTGTATCCTGAGACATTCAAGATGAATGTCTATCAGACTCGCCGCTCAGCTTCTGTACCGCAGTTCGTCTATGATGCGACCAAAGAAAATGCAACCCGTGCAGAGTTAATTGATGGTGGCAACGGTATTACGGGAGCCTCAATTGGTATTCCGTTCCCAATGCCTGAAAATGGTTTAGAAGTTATCTGGAACCATGTACTTCGCTTTCGCGGTGTAGATATTAAAACATCTCGTAGTCAGGCTGCACCGACTGCTGGGGGGAGCTATACCTTAGTTGAAACGGCAGAAGAAATTCGTTTCCAATACTCTCGCCCAGAAATGACACTGGATAAGCTGTCCAAAGATAATACGTTGTTTTTCTTTAAACAAGTTGTTACTCAGCCTGCACGTTTAGCGGGTACCGCATTGTTAGTTAAAGAAACCATGGATCAGGAAAAATTGCCTCGCCAAGCCTGGACCTACAATACCGGCCAACGTCGAGTGCGTAAGGCGCCAAATGTTGCTTTTGATACGCCTGGTACCGTGTCAGACGGCCTGAGAACAACAGATGATTTTGACATGTTTAACGGCTCGCCCGTGCGCTACAACTGGGAGTTAGTAGGTAAGCAAGAGCTGTTTATTCCATACAATGACTACAAGTTGCACTCGGATAAGCTTAAATATGACCAAATCATTACGCCTGGACATATTAATCCTGACCACGTGCGATACGAAAAGCACCGTGTGTGGGTCGTAAAAGCAACGCTTAAGGAAGGAATGCGTCATATCTATAAGGCACGTACTTTCTATATCGATGAAGACTCATGGCAGGTATCCGTTGCCGATCTTTACGATAACCGTGATGAGCTATATCGCGTGGCAATAGCCCATGGCTTGAACTATTACGAAGTGCCGACTCAGTGGAGTACATTGGAAGTGTTCCATGATCTTCAGTCACGTCGTTATATTGCTATGGGTCTAGATAATGAAGGCCGTATGTACGACTTCGATGCAAAATTGAGTGAAGCAAACTTTACTCCAGCTGCATTGCGCCGTGCAGGTATTCGTTAATCCACCATAAAAGAGGGGCGCAAGCCCCTCTCTATTTAAAGGAAGTTTGTATGTCGTTTAGCATGCTTCGATTAATCTCAATATTGAGTGTATTAAGCCTTTTTCAGTCTTTTTCGTTACTAGCACAAGAGGCAACATTCGAACAACAAATACAGCCTCTTGCCGCAGACTCACTCGTTTTAGATATTACAAAAAATCAACATACCTTAGTTGCAGTTGGTGAGCGAGGCCATGCCTTTGTTTATCAAGATGCCTGGAAACAGGTTGAGACTCCCACACAAGCTTTATTAACCAAAGCGTTTTTCATCACGCCCAAAAAAGGTTGGGCGGTAGGGCATGACGCCACAATTTTGCATACCGAAGATGCAGGCCAATCTTGGCAGTTGCAAATGCAGTCAGCAGAGATAGAAAAGCCATTGTTAGATATTTTATTCTTTAATGAGCAACAAGGTGTCGCAGTCGGTGCGTACGGTTTGTTTTACCGTACTGAAGATGGTGGAAACAGCTGGAACAGCGAATATCATCAAGAATTACTATTCGAGGAGGATGTCGCCTATTTAGAAGAGCTTAAAGCCGAAGATGAAGCATTGTACTTATCTGAGCGAAGTACATTATTGCCGCACTTTAACCGTATTATCCCGGTAACGGACGATATGCTGATTATGGTTGGCGAGCTTGGCTTAGTTGCCACCTCAGTTGATCAAGGTCGCAGCTGGATTAAACAGGATTTTATCTACGAAGGTTCATTGTTTAACGCCGCTATTGTCGATGACACTGCATATGTAATGGGCCTTAGAGGCAATGTTTTTACCTCTGACTTAACTCTTATTGATTGGAGAAAAGTAGCGCTTCCAGTTGATTCCACCATTAATGCAGGTATTAAGTTGGGCGAGGGCACATTACGGGTTATTGGTAATGCAGGAGTCATTATCGATATTTCAGCCTCTGGTGAAAGCCAGCTAGTGGAGCAACGACAGGGTGAAAATCTAGTCGCTATTGCTGAAGACTCAGAAGGAAACTTATGGGTCGCAGGTAATAAAGGTCTCATCAAATTAGAACAAAAAAAATAGGACCTTACTATGTTAGATAAATTAGTTAATGGATTTGAATCTTATCTATTTCGTCATAGAGCTTTTGTCATATTTCTATTTGCTATCGTAACCCTCTTTTTAGGCTTACAAGCAAGTAACCTAAAAATGGATGCGGCATTTGTAAAGAATATCCCGCTTAATCATAGTTATATGCAGACCTACCTTAAGCACCAAAAGCAATTTGGTGGTGCTAATAGCATTATGGTGGCAGTCGAAGATACTAGCGGTGATATCTTTAACGCTAACTTTTTTGATGCGTTAAAGAACGTACATGACCAACTGTTTTTTATTCCCGGTGTAGATAGAGCTCAGGTTAAATCGCTGTTTTCTCCCTCGACTCGGTTTACTGAAGTGGTTGAAGATGGTTTTGCTGGGGGGCCTGTTATTCCTGCAGATTTCTCAACCACAGAGCAGGGCTTAAAAATTGTTCGTGGAAATATTGAAAAGGCAGGCATTGTTGGTCGTTTAATTGCTGAAGATTATTCAGCGGCCATGGTTAGCGCCCAATTAATGGATTTTGACCCACAGACGGGTGAGGCGCTTGATACCTTAGCATTTGCCGCGCAACTTGAAAAAGAGTTACGTGAGCAGTATGAAACTGATGACATAAAAATTCATATTATCGGTTTTGCAAAGATGGCTGGTGACGTGGCTGATGGCGCAAAAGGTGTGCTGCTGTTTTTCTTAATAGCCATCCTAGTGACGGCAGTCATGGTGTACTTCTTTTCAAAATCGGTTGCACTGACTATTTTACCGCTTGTTTGTAGTTTAATCGCGGTTATTTGGCAATTAGGCTTATTAACCGTTGTTGGTTTTGGTTTAGATCCAATGTCGATACTCATACCATTCTTGGTATTTGCGATTGGTGTCAGCCACAGTGTGCAGATGATCAATGCGGTGAGGAGGCGGGTAACAGACGGGCAAACGACGAAAGCTGCGGCGGCATTAGCCTTTAGAAGCTTGTTGATCCCAGGTGGTGTCGCATTGCTATCAGACACCATTGGTTTTATGACACTACTGGCCATTGATATTGGAATTATCAGAGAGTTGGCTATTTCTGCATCGCTTGGTGTCGCTGTCATTATTTTAACCAACTTAATGTTATTGCCGCTGCTTATTTCATTTACTACAGTAACGCCAAACAAAGATGCGCAAAATGCACAGTCGAGTAAAATCTGGATAACACTATCAAATTTTGCCACGCCAAAATATGCGGTTTGGGTGCTTATCATTACAGGGATCCTTTACGGAGTGGGCCTACAGCAGGCCAACAAGATGAAGATTGGTGATCTGCAAGGTGGCGCGCCAGCTTTGCATTTAGACTCTCGATATAATCAAGATACGTTTTTTATTACTGATAAGTTTTCAATTACTACCGATGTCATGACCATTATTGTGGAAGCATTCCCTGAGGCGTGTACTTATCACTCGGTATTGACGCAAATAGATGACTTTGAATGGCAAGTGAGTAATACCCCAGGCGTTGAGGCGACAGCGAGCCTGGCATCTGTCGCTAAGCGTGTTAATGCTGGTTTTAACGAAGGTAACCCTAAATGGAGTGTATTGCCGCGTACAACTGCGAGTTTGGTACAAGCCGTTGGACGGGTTCCTACAACTTCAGGTTTACTTAATAGCGACTGCTCGGTAATGCCTGTGTATCTGTTTCTTAAAGATCATAAAGCTGAAACCATAGAAGTTGTTATTGATAAAGTTAATCAGCTTAAAAAGCAGATGGATAACGATAAGATCCAATTTAAGTTAGCATCTGGTCCTGTTGGTGTGATGGCTGCAACTAATGAAGCGGTAGCTGAAGCGCAATTGCCTATGATGTTATATGTCTATGGTGCGGTCTTTATTCTTTGCCTAATTAGCTTCCGTTCATTACGTGCCACGATTGCAGTGATTTTACCGCTATATGTAGTGTCTACATTAGCTCAGGCATTGATGACTCAGCTTGATATTGGCCTTGCGGTAAGTACTTTGCCTGTTATTGCACTCGGTGTTGGTATCGGGGTCGATTACGGGATCTATATTTTATCGACGATGGCGGTTCGTTTAAGAGACGGCATGCCAGTTCAGCAAGCATATTATGAAGCATTAGTTGAACGCGGGAGTGCGGTTATTTTCACCGGCCTGACTTTGGCAATAGGTGTGAGTACTTGGTTCTTCTCGGCGCTTAAGTTCCAAATGGACATGGGAATATTGCTAACATTTATGTTTTTGGTAAATATGTTGGGGGCAATAATTATCCTACCGGCCATCGCCGCGATGTTTTGGCGGCAGCCCAAGTAGAATCGACTAAAGAGGAGCATTAGCTCCTCTTTTTTTATGCATAAAAAAACGTTATATACGATTGTTATGTCATCAGTGTGAATAAAATCGGTACAAGGTTAATATTGATGAGGATGTACCACTAAAATAGTTCTCGAAATATAGGGGATTTAGTAATAAACTTCGCGCTATGACCTAGGTCACAGAAATAGCTCAGGTCCGTTTGATAAGCATCCATAAAAATTAAAAAGCGCTGCCATAGCCCCCTAAGGAAATAGCAACATGGCCTTGAAAGATGCAATGCCTTCAGTACTGCTCGAAAATGTAGTCAACCTAATTCACGCTAAAGTACCCAATTCACAAGCAAAACAAGTAGAACAGTTCGCTACTTGCCTCTATGCGCACATGTCAAAAGATGACCTCAACGCGCGTAATGACAGTGACCTATATGGTGCTGTTTTGAGTCAATGGAATGCACTAAATAAGACCGCCGTCGGGGATGGTCATATTAGAGTATTTAACCCTAGCCAGTCTAAGCATGGTTGGCAGTCAAGCCATTCAATTATTGAGATCATTCAACCCGACATGCCATTTCTTGTTGATTCTGTTGGCATGGCAATTAATCGTCTCGGTATTACGGCACATATGATGTTGCATACACCGATGGCAATTGAGCGAAAAGACGGCTCAGTGACGCATGTAAGCTATAGCTCAGATGATCAAAGTAATGTTGATAAAGTCGCTGTATTTCTAATTGAAATCGATAGACAAAGTAGCGACGCTGACATTAAAGCACTCACTAAAGAGATTGAATCGGTAATTGGTGACGTAGGCGCCGCGGTCAATGACTGGCAAGCTATGTCTACTAAGCTTTGCGATACAATTGCTGAGCTCGACGAGCGTCCGTACCCTGGCACTAAAGAAGAGCTTAACGAAGCGAAGAACTTTTTATCTTACCTAAATGATCACCACCTCACCTTACTTGGTTATCGTCGCTATGATTTGCATAAAGTTGAGGGTGATTTAGAGTTAGTCGCTGATAAGTCGACCAGTTTAGGTTTAATGACTAAATCAGCCAAAGCTAAAACAGAAACAGGCTTACTGCTGTCTAATTTCTCTGAAAGTGCCCGTAAAGAAGCACTTGATAAGAGTTTATTAGTATTAACCAAGAGTAGCGAGAAAAGCCGAGTTCACCGTCCTGCTTATGTTGATTATATCGGTGTAAAGCGTTTTGATGAGCAAGGTAATGTGATTGGTGAAGACAGATTTATAGGTCTTTACGCATCTAACCTTTATAACCGCAGTCCTCGTGAAATTCCGCTTTTAGCTCAAAAAGTTCAACGTGTACTCGACAACTCCGGTCTTACCCCACGTTCGCATGACTATAAAGCACTGATGCATATCCTTGAGACCTTGCCACGTGATGAGCTTATTCAAGCAAGTGTTGAACAGTTAGCCTCAATTGCTCATGGTGTTTTAGAGATGCAAGATCGCGACAAACTTAAATTGTTTGTCCGTAAGGATGGCTTCGGCCGGTTCTTCTCTTGTCTCGTTTATGTCTCAAAAGATAGATATAACACTAAATTACGTGAAGATACTCAACGCATCCTTGCTCAACACTTTAATAGTTCAGAGGACGTTGAATTTACAACTTATTTCTCAGAGTCTACTTTGGCAAGAACCCATTACATCATCAAAGTTGACAACAATAATATGGACGTCGATGTGGCAGCGATAGAGAATAATTTGACTGAAGCAGCTCGCTCTTGGGAAGATAAACTTGCAAGCGCTGTATACAGCGCTCAAGGTGAAGAGTTAGGTAATAGCCTAATTAAGCGTTATGTAGACGCGTTCCCACGTAGTTATAAAGAAGATGTGTTACCAAGTTCATCAGTGGTTGATATTCAGCACTTAGAAGAACTTGATGATGACCATAAGTTGGGAATGCTGTTTTATCAGCCGCAAGAGACTGCTCTCAATAACAGCAAAGTTCGCTTAAAACTTTTCCATAAAGATGAGCCTATCCATCTTTCTGATGTGTTGCCTATGTTAGAAAACTTCGGCTTACGGGTTATCAATGAGAGACCGTACGAAGTTAAAACAGCTGATGGAGCGACTTACTGGATCTTAGATTTCTTGATGACAACCCAAAATGTTGCCTCAGATGATTTAGCAGACAGTCAAGAACGCTTCCAAACTGCCTTGTCTCAAGTATGGAAGAAAGAGCTTGAAGACGATGGCTTTAACCGCTTAGTACTGTCTACCGGTTTAACTGGCCGTGAAGTTTCTGTGCTGCGTGCATATGCTAAATATATGCGTCAAATCGACTCTACATTTAGCCAAGCTTACATTGAAGAAACATTCTCAAGCTATCCGCAAATTGCTGATCTGCTAGTTAAAATGTACATACGAAAGTTTAATCCTAAGCTGAAAACACGGACACTAAACAAGTTTATAGAGCAGATAGACATTCGTCTTGACGATGTATCTAGCCTAGATGATGACCGTATCATTCGCCGTTATCTCGATTTAATTAATGCGACCAGTCGTACTAACTTCTATCAGTTAGCTGAAACGGGTTTACCTAAAGCATACATTTCATTCAAGTTTGAGCCAGCATTGATCCCTGAGATGCCTAAGCCTCTGCCTAAGTATGAAATCTTTGTCTATTCACCACGCGTTGAAGGTGTGCACCTTCGTGGCGGTAAAGTGGCTCGTGGTGGTCTACGTTGGTCTGATAGACGTGAAGATTTCCGTACCGAAGTACTGGGTCTGGTTAAAGCGCAGCAGGTAAAAAATACGGTTATTGTTCCTGTTGGTGCAAAAGGTGGTTTTGTTTGTAAACAATTGCCAACGGATGGCGGTCGTGAAGCTTTCTTCGCAGAAGGACAAGAGTGCTATCGTCTATTTATTCGTGGCTTACTTGATATCAGCGATAACATCATCAATGGTGAAGTGGTTGCCCCCGAAAATGTGGTTAGACACGATGAAGACGATCCGTATTTAGTTGTTGCGGCCGATAAGGGCACGGCAACCTTCTCTGATATCGCCAATGAAATCGCTATCGAATATAACTTCTGGTTAGGTGATGCATTTGCCTCCGGTGGCAGTAACGGCTACGACCATAAGAAAATGGGTATTACCGCACGTGGTGCGTGGGAATCGGTTAAACGCCATTTCCGCGAGATGGGGGTTAATTGTCAGACGACTGATTTCACCTGTTTAGCAGTAGGCGATATGGCGGGTGATGTATTTGGTAATGGCATGTTGTTATCTAAGCACACTCGTTTAGTTGCTGCCTTTAACCACATGCATATCTTTATCGATCCGAATCCTGATGCTGCGACTAGCTATGTTGAACGTGAGCGTTTATTTGCGCTACCTCGTTCAAGTTGGGAAGATTACAACCAAGCGCTTATCTCTAAAGGTGGCGGCATATTCTTGCGTTCTGCTAAGTCAATTCCGTTGTCTGCAGAAATGAAGAAAATGCTGGGTAGTCAAAAAGCGTCAATGGCGCCACTTGAGTTACTCAAAGAGCTACTTAAGATGCAAGTTGATCTTATTTGGAATGGCGGTATTGGCACATACGTTAAGGCGACAAGTGAATCGCATGTTGAAGTTGGCGATCGAGCTAACGACGCAATTCGTGTTAACGGCAATGAAGTTCAAGCTAAAATTATTGGTGAAGGTGGAAACTTAGGGTGTACCCAATTAGGCCGTATTGAATACTGCGCTAATGGTGGCCGTATGAACACTGATTTTGTTGATAACGTAGGTGGTGTCGATTGCTCTGATAATGAAGTTAACATTAAGATTTTGCTTAACGCTTTAGTCGCTGACGGTGAGATGACGCTTAAACAGCGAAATCGCTTGCTAGAAGAGATGACTGATGAAGTTAGCCGCATCGTACTGCAAGACTGTAAAGATCAGACTCGTACGATTTCGGTCACACAAGTACGAGGTGCGGAGCAACTAAAAGAGCAAGTTCGCTTCATTCACTATCTTGAGAAAGAAGGTAAGTTGGATAGGGCTCTTGAGTTCTTGCCAAATGAAGATGAGCTTGCCGATCGCCTAGTAAATGGTAAGTCTCTTACTCGTCCAGAGTTATCTGTACTTGTTGCTTACGCTAAGATGGTCCTAAAAGAGCAGTTGCTAACATCAGAAATTACTGAAGATAGCTTCTTAAGTCAGCTTTTAGTTGAGTACTTCCCTAAGCAACTGCAAGAGAAGTATATCGACAACATGGCTGCGCATCCGTTACGCGGTGAAATTATCGCCACGTCTTTAGCCAATGAATTGGTTAATGATATGGGACTTAATTTCGTTCAACGTATGCAAGATGAGACAGGTGCCTCAGTAGCAGAAGCTGCCATTTGTTATACTATGGCTCGCGAAGTATTTGGTTTAGCTGATTTAACTAAATCTATTACTGATTTAAATGGTGTTATTCCAGCCGTTGTACAGTGTGAAATGCTGCATCAGTTGCGCCGTAATATCCGTCGTGCGAGTCGTTGGTTCTTGCGTCATCGTAATCGTAGCTTGAATATTGAACAAACAATTGAGTTCTTTAAACCTGTATTTGATGAATTAAAAGCAAGTGTTCACCAATATATGGTTAATGAAGAGGTTGAGGGTATTCGAGCTGAATCGAACGCATTGATCAAAGAAGGTGTACCTGAAGATGTCGCTATGGTAGTGGCTAATGTCAGCACCTTGTTCTCTGCATTGGATATTGCACAAATCTGTGCTCTAGAAAACAAGCCCGTACCATTAGTTGCTGAAACGTACTTTAAGCTTGGTGCTAGTGTTGATTTACACTGGTTCCTTGAGCAAATTAGTGCGCAGCCTGTGACTAACCATTGGCAAGCATTAGCAAGAGCGGCCTTTAGAGAAGAGCTTGATTGGCAGCAGCGTTCATTAAGTTCAGTCGTTTTAAGAACTTGTACTGAAACATGTGATGCGAATAAGATCATTTCAGAATGGATTGAGTCAAATCAAAGCCTATTGGAGCGTTGGTTCCATATGCTTGCTGACTTCAAGACTTCGCAAAGCCATGAGTTTGCAAAGTTCTCTGTAGCCCTACGTGAACTTAATCTTTTGATCCTTCACTGTGAAGGTCAAAAGTAATCTGATTTAAATCAGAAGCCCTGGCAAATGCCGGGGCTTTTTTCGGTCTAGGAGAAAACATGTTTTATAAAATCGCACAAAAGTTCATGTTTCAGATGGATCCAGAACTGGCGCATAATTTCGCTATTGGCAGTTTAAAATCTACTGGTAATACGCCTTTAAATTGCTTTTATGCGCAAAATATCAAGCCAGCGCCTGTCACTATGATGGGACTGACATTTCCAAATCCAGTAGGTCTTGCCGCTGGCATGGATAAAGACGGTGAATGTATTGATGCATTTCATGCTATGGGTTTTGGCCATATTGAAGTCGGCACAGTAACACCGCGTCCACAGCCAGGTAATGATAAGCCACGCTGCTTTAGACTAAAGCCTGCTAAAGCGATTATTAATCGCATGGGTTTTAATAACAAAGGGGTAGATAACCTAGTTGAAAACCTCAAAGCAGTTAAGTCTAATGCGATGGTCGGCGTCAATATTGGCAAGAACAAAGATACACCTGTAGAGCTGGGTAAAGAGGATTACTTAATCTGTATGGATAAGGTGTATGCTTATTCAGCTTATATTGCAGTAAATATCTCTTCGCCAAATACGCCTGGTTTGCGATCGCTTCAATATGGCGATCTATTAGATGATCTGCTTGGCTCTCTAAAGGCAAAACAAAAAGAACTCGCTGAAAAACATGGTAAGTACGTACCCATTGCTTTAAAAATTGCACCAGACTTGTCAATTGAAGAGATTGAAAAAATCGCTGAAGCACTGATAAAGAGTGAATTTGACGCTGCTATTGCGACCAATACGACGCTAACTCGTGACGGTGTTAGCGGTTTGCTGAATGCTAATGAAGCGGGTGGGTTAAGTGGTAAGCCATTGAATTCATTGTCAACAATGGTTATTAAGCAATTGGCTGACTGTTTGAAAGGTAAACTTCCGATTATTGGCGTCGGTGGTATTAATGCGGCTGAAGATGCATTAGATAAATTAGATGCTGGTGCTGAAATGGTCCAGATTTATTCAGGATTTATTTATCAAGGACCAAAACTAATTAAAGATATTGTAGAAGCATATCGAATTAAGTAATCTGACTTCGATCTAATATTATTTATTAGATCATAAAACGATCATTAAGATCCGTAAAGGATCTCAGTGATCGTTTTTATTCCACTATTAATTATTATCTCGAATTAAATTTATTTTGATATTGGTGAAATAATCATCTATTATTCAATTGTATCTAAATAAAGGTAAACGTTATGTTATTAATGCCAAAAAGGGATTGGCAGTGGGGATATAATGAAGCGTACGGAGTATTAAGCGTTTCGTTAGGGGATGATATGGAATTTTTATCGCCTTATAAATTAAAATCCTTAATACCTGATGCCAAAGAAACAATGGAGTTTAGCGTAGAGCACGCTAAGTTCTATATTGACTTGGTCGACCGTTTATCAAAGTCCATGTCGTTAAATGATGCACTATTAGTGCAAATTGCATTGAATGCTACCGCTGCTCATTTCTTACTGAAACCTCAGATGCCTAAATCTTGGTTTTTTAATGTCTCACATCAATGTGCTTATAGTGAAGTGGGTAAACTCTTTCAGTTAACCACGAGTCAGCATACTGTCATTGCTATGGTTATCGAGTCTGGTTTGCAAGCCTCATTGGTGATGATTATGTCGACAGAATGTCGATTAACCGACTCTAAAAAGCTTGATCAATTTGACACGATAAAAGTGATGCATGACAGGCTTTCACCTATGTCAACTCAAAGACAAGTTAACGCAGCTTAGAACGATTCATAGCATTATTTACTCTTGAACTTAAGCTGTTTTTTGGCAGGATTTTCTCTACAGCCTTTAATAATTAGCCAAGATAACTAGCTTGGCTTGGTAAGTAGTTTGGCTTGATAACTAGCTTGTCTGATAACTAGTTTGCTTTGAAAATTAGCTTGGATAGTTTTGGGGGATTTTTATGCCGAGGAGACTTTCACGGTGCCTTGCTTATGAAAAGTCGAATCCAGTTGACTGTTAATCCATTAGATAGATTATTGGCCATCCAATAACAAAAATTGTTTGCCCGTTCCCTTAATGATTATGAGCCAGCATAACTGACGATAATATTAATGAGGCGCTTGCAGCATAATTAAACGCCTCATTATTACTGCTTAATTACTTGAACAACTCGTTTCAATAACTGAGTTAATCAAGATTTCTGATAAAGGTACGTCATTGGCTCCAGTTTTTACAATGCTTATTTGATCGACCACATCCATTCCTTTAATGACTTTCCCAAATACCGCATATCCATAATTTGAGGCAGAGGCATCAAGTTGTGGATTATCGAGTACGTTAACGAAGAACTGAGTCGTGGCAGAGTCCGGTGCGTTTGTGCGCGCCATTGCAATCGTGCCGCGTACATTGCTAATGCCAACATGAGCTTCATTAACAATTGCTTCTTTTCCCGGTTTGGCGACTAAGCCAGTGTTAAAGCCACCACCTTGGATCACAAAGTTGTTTATGCTGCGGTGAAATAGTGTTCCTGGGTAGTAATCACTATCGACGTAATCTTTAAAATTATTCCCTGTAATAGGCATATTGGTTAAATCGATGGCAAATGTCATCTCTCCCATCGTTGTAGACATGATATAGCAGGCATCGGCTTGTAGCTCAGGCACTTGTACTGGAGGCGGAGTTGTTTCATTACTATCGCTTCCGCCACAAGCGGTTAATCCAAGACAAAGTAGTAGAGGAAGTGTTGTTTTCATAAAAGTACTCACTTTTTAAAACTCGCACCACGCATGTAGTGAAAGTGTGTTTATTGTTATTTTTATGTGTAAATTGTGGGGCCAGTGTGATTTTATCTATTTCAGTCTATAGATCAATCAAATGCCGGTAATGGTTACAAAGTGTCGCATCTTGGTGTTAATAGAGGTAAGGCTTATGCGGCCAATGAGCTGGCGGCGTATGTTTTAACAATATACCCTTGCTGGTTCGGCGATCATGTATCTCTGGATATTTTTGGAGAGTGTCAAAACGGCTGGCCTTCTTTTTAGCTGTGTTCTAGTGGTGGCGGCTGGCAACGTTAGGCCTTGCAGTAAGTTATATTAAGCCAAGCTCAGCGCTGCTTATAAGTGTGCATTGCACGGCAGCTGGATATTTTGCAAGTATCTGCAAAAAACTTGGAACTCTATGAGGTGCTGCGAGATACATGATATGGTAAGTCTTTGATACCTGAGCAATACCTCAACTTCTAGAAGCCAAACTTTCAGTTTTTTTGCCGGTGATTTGAAAGAAACGAGTCAAGGCATATGTTGCCTCAATCAGTTGCTTAAGGGATTAAATTTCGCTTTAGCCAATAACTTTTATCATTTAGTAGTACTAACAGGTATAATGTCGAACTAATTTTTACTGTGTGTCGACTTAATCAATGTTAAATTTTTTTGCTGCAGCTCCTCGGGGCTATGAATATGCGTTATCACTTGAACTCGCTGAGCTTGGCGCTTCTAATATTAAAGAAAGTGTAGCGGGCGTTTATTTTTCTGCTTCGCTAGAGCTGGGATATCGTATTACGCTATGGTCACGCTTGGCGAGCAGAATCATTTTTGTCATTTATAAAGGTCCATGCGAGTCACCTGAGCAGCTATATAACGCCGCTTACGGTATCGATTGGCAGATGCAGTTTTCAAATCGCAGTACTTTTAGTATCGACTTCCATGGCTTGGGTGGTTTTATTAAGAACACTCAGTTTGGTGCGTTAAAAATTAAAGATGCGATTGTAGATCGTTTTCGCGATGATGATTTTTCTCGTCCAAACGTTGAAAGAGTTGATGCCGACTTTAGAATTGATGCCCACTTTAGACGTGGCGAGATCACTATTGGTATTAATTTCTCAGGTCCTGCACTACACAAGCGTGGATACCGTTCTACTACAGGTGAAGCACCACTAAAAGAGAACCTTGCAGCCAATATGCTGGTCCGAAGTGGTTGGCAGGCGGCACAAGTAGATTTGCTCGATCCTTTCTGTGGTAGTGGTACCATTTTAATCGAAGCGGCGATGATGGCTTGTGATATTGCACCTGGTATTCACCGTGAGCGTTTTGGTTTTGACCATTGGTTACCTCACAACAAAAAGGTATGGGAAGAGTTATTAAACGAAGCAAGTGCTCGCGCATCCATCGGTAAAACCCGTTGCGAAATTAAGTTCTACGGCTCAGACATCGATTCTAGACTCATTGCGCTTGCGAAGCGCAATGCTGAAAATGCAGGCGTGCTTGATTTAATCGACTTCAGCGTGGCAAACGCATTAGATATTAAGGTTCCAGCTGAATCTGGTTTCCTAATATCTAACCCACCGTATGGTGAACGTTTAGGTAATGTAACCTCATTGCTTCAGCTTTATTATCAACTGGGTGATAAGTTCAAGGCCGACTTCGGTGGCTGGAGTATCGCTATTTTAAATAGTGATGTAGAGCTTTTATCTGCACTTAAATTGAAAGCAGATAAGCAGATGAAGATGAATAACGGCGCTTTAGAGTGTGCGTTTAACCTTTATACTGTTCATGCTGAAAATACTCGTCGAGTCGATCCTACCAATATCAAGATTGAAGGTGATGTGAGTGACATCGCAGTGCCTTTTGCTAACCGTATTAAAAAGAACTTTAAGCAGTTAGAGAAGTGGGCTAAGAAAGAGGGTATTGATAGCTACCGTTTATATGATGCTGATCTGCCGGAATATAATGTTGCGGTTGATAAATACCTTGATTACGTCGTTATTCAAGAGTACTCAGCACCTTCTGAAATTCCAGAAGCTGTCACCAAGCGTCGATTAACCGACGTATTGATCTCTTTACCTAGTGCGATTGGTATTGACCCTAATCACATCATTTTGAAAACCCGTGAGCGCAAGAAGGGTACTAATCAATATGAGAAATTAGCCGCGAGTAAGCTTGAGCTCATCACGACAGAATATGGTGCTAAATTCAAACTAAACCTGAGAGAATATTTAGATACAGGCTTATTTTTAGATCATCGATTAACGCGTAAGTTAGTGGGTGAAAAATCAAAAGGTCGCAGTGTATGTAACCTGTTCTCATACACCGGCTCAGCATCGGTACACGCAGCTTTAGGCGGTGCGGCTTCTGTCACAACTGTTGACATGTCTAATACTTATATTGATTGGGCAAAAGAAAACTTCGCATTAAATGGCTTAAATAGCGATAAATATCAGTTTGTTCAGGCGAACTGCCTACAGTGGATGAAGCGCACACACGACAGGTTTGATCTGATTTTTATCGATCCACCGACCTTCTCAAACTCAAAGCGTATGGAAGACTCATTTGACGTGCTACGTGATCACGTGGATATGTTAGCGAATGTGTTTAAGTTGCTAAATCCGGGTGGAGAAATCATTTTCTCAAACAACAAGCGTAAATTTAAGATGGAAGTTGAGCAACTTGAAGCCTTTGGTATGTCAGTTAAGAATATTGATAGCCAAACTCTGCCAATGGATTTCAAGAGAAACCCGCATATCCATAATACTTGGCTAATTACTCATGCCAAGTAATGTTTCAGTAGTCTTGTTTCACACAGATGCTTGCCATCTGTGTGAGCTGGCAGCTGAGCTGCTTGAGCAAACCGATGTTGCTTATAGCATGATTGATATTTGTGATGATCAAAATCTAGCAGAGCAGTACGGCATTCGTATTCCTGTTGTCAAAATAGTCGACACCCAAAATGAACTAAATTGGCCGTTTGATCTCGCAGCATTAAAAAAATTTTTAGGAGCGTAAGTTGAGTCTAGTACGTATTAATAACGGCTCTTTAGCCTACGGTTACACCCCATTATTGCAAAAAGCTGATTTTACCATTGAACCCGGTGAACGTGTTTGTATCGTAGGCCGCAATGGCGCAGGCAAGTCTAGTTTGATGAAAGTATTGAGCGGTGATGTGCTGCTTGATGAAGGTGAGTTTAACATTGCCACTGACGTTAAGGTGAGCCGTTTACAGCAAGATCCGCCTAAAGCTGAACAGGGCTCTGTATATTCATATATTGCTGCTGGCTTGCAAGAGGTTGGAGAAAAGTTAGAACGATATCATCAACTTTCTCATGATGTCGGCACTGCGTCTCCAGATGAAATGGATCGAATGCTAAAGCAGATGGAACGTTTGCAAGATGATATCGATCATCTTAATGGCTGGCAGCTTGATAACCGCATTAATCAAAACTGTGAGCTATTAGGATTAGACCCCGACGCGGCACTATCTGAATTATCAGGTGGTTGGCAACGTAAAGTGGCACTAGCGCGTTCTTTAGTTAGCGATCCAGATCTATTGCTTCTTGATGAGCCGACCAACCATTTAGATATCGATACAATTGAGTGGTTAGAGCAGTTTCTACTGAGCTACCGTGGCGCGATAGTATTTGTCAGTCACGACCGTGGCTTTATTCAACGTATGGCGACTCGAATTGTTGATTTAGATCGCGGCGTAGTCACCTCTTGGCCCGGCAATTATCAAGCTTACTTAGATGGTAAAGCGGAATGGCTACGTGTTGAAGCTGAGCAAAATGCCCACTTCGATAAAAAGCTAGCTGAAGAAGAAGTGTGGATCCGTCAAGGCGTTAAAGCGCGTCGTACTCGTAACGAAGGCCGTGTTCGAGCACTTAAAGATCTGCGTGTAGAACGTATGGCTCGTCTTAATCGCCAAGGCGGTGCTAAAATGGCCGTTGCTGATACAGACCGCTCAGGAAAGCTCGTTTTTGATATTGAAAATCTTGAATACAATTTACCAGAGAAGAATCTGGTTAAGAATTTCAGTACAACAGTGATGCGTGGTGACCGTATAGCGCTAATTGGCCCTAACGGTTGTGGTAAATCGACGTTAGTTAAGTTGCTTATTGGTCAGTTAGAAGCACAATCGGGTAGTGTTAAAGTCGGTACTAAGCTCGAAATCGCTTATTTTGACCAATACCGTGAAGCATTAGATCCTGAAAAAACGGTTGAAGACAACGTTGGCGAAGGTAAGAAAACGGTAACGATTAATGGCCAAGACCGTCATATTTTAAGTTACTTACAAGACTTTTTGTTCTCGCCTATGCGCGCTAGAACACCGGTTAAAGCCTTGTCTGGTGGCGAGAAAAATCGTTTGTTGTTAGCACGTCTATTACTAAGACCTGCAAATCTTATTATTCTCGATGAACCAACCAACGATCTTGATATCGAGACCCTAGAATTGCTAGAGTCTCTGCTTGCAGATTATAAAGGTACCTTGTTGTTGGTCAGCCACGACCGTGCCTTTATCGATAATACCGTAACCAGTAGTTGGTGGTTTACCGGCAATGGCGGCTGGAGTGAGTACGTTGGTGGTTACGAAGATGCAGTTTCTCAAGGTGCAAGATTTTACTCTGAGGAACCTCAAGGCATAAATGCTGTCAAAGCTCCTGTTGTTGAAGTAAAGCCAGTAGTACAGTCTGTTGCTAAGAAAGTAGAAAAGAAACTTTCTTATCAATTACAACGCGAATTAGAGTCTCTACCTGCTTTGATGGAGCAGTTAGAGCAAGAACTTGAAAATTTACAAGCCATTGTCAGTTCACCTGAGTTTTACGCTCAGGAGCAAAAAATAGTGAATGAAAACTTGAAAGCATTGTCCGATAAGGAAAGTCAGCTTGAAAGTTGCTTTGAGCGATGGGAAGAGCTCGAATCATTGAAGTAATACTAATTAATTAGACTGATGGTGTGTTGAGGACAAAATGGGCTTATATACAATGTGGTTCGAATTACTAGCTTGCTAGTTATGAATTTACGATGTAACAAAGCCCATTTTAACGATTAAAAGCGGCCAGATGATTAATATGATTGGTATAAGCTAAAAATAAGAAATAGGAAGCGAGTTAATGAAGTTTAAGTTGGATAAAACCCTATCGTTAGTAGCTGTTGGTGTATTAAGCGTACTTCAAGGTGTTCAAGCTGCACCTGTTTATGAAATTATTAATATCGATCTAGACACTTATAACCTAAACGGCACTATTGATAACACGCGTAACGGTTATGGGATGGCCGTTAATATTAATAATGAAGCCGTCGGTGCCGCTAAAGGTAAAAAGAAACTAACGGTTTCTGAAGATGATGATGGTGTTATTGATATCGAAGACGGTGTTGCCGATTCTGAAACCATTACCTATTCAGTTAACCTTCCAATTATCGCAAATAATTTTACTTTCACTTCAAATGGTAACGCTTGGATCCCAACATTTGAAAGTGTTAACGGCACCACGCCGCCAGCTCTTCCTGAAGATGATGCGACAGTCAACTCGATTGATACTTTCTTCTACGATATCAATGATAGTGGCCTTCAAGTGGGCGCTATGACGTCAAAGCAGCAAACACTGCCTTATGATGGAAGTAATGAAGAACAAGAGTTTTGGTATTACCGTGATTATGAGCAGCGTGGCTTTGTAAAACAAGGAGCCGATGCCGAAATTGCGTTAATTCCAGCTTATTCCGAGTATGTCTATAAAGCGGGTGAGGCCGAAGAACAAACGATTATCGTTGGTGGTTTCTCAAGTGCTGCAGCCGTTAACGATAGCGGTTTAGTCGCCGGTTACGCCAGTACAGACATTAGTGATAATAGCGCAAATATCATCAATTCTTGTGTTGATAATAATAGCGATACCGCGCCGCAGAATATTTGTATTCAATCAGCACAATTTCCAAATCAATATGGTTATAGCGATATTCAATATCAGATCCGTGGCTATGTTTGGCAATATGAAGCAGGTAACAATACACCGACAGCGACCATGCTGCCATTAGGTCTTGAAGTGACTAATGACAGTGTTTATAGCGCACAGGGTCTTGGTGTAAATAATGAGGGCGTTGTTGCAGGTCGCTCTTATGTATACCGTCAAAATGATAAAGACAGATTATATTATGACGCAGCCTACTGGACTAAAGATGCTAATGGTGAGTACAAGTACAACTGGGTCAATGTCGATGAGGTTCGAGATGTGTATTCCTCTATCGCTTATGACATCAATGATGCCGGGATCTTAGTTGGTAGCTATAACAAATATATCGATGGCTACCGTAGAGATAAATTCTTCTACTTTGACACCAACACCCCAGAAACTGCACTGGTGACACCAAACGACTTTTATAACAATATCTCTGATTTAAGTAGCCGTGGCCGTGATATAAACAATAAGGGCCAGGTTGTTGGTTATATTGACACCACTCATGACAAGGAAAAGCCGCGTCCAAAGGCTGGTTTCCTGTATCAACTGCCAAATAGTGAGTTTCCTGATGGCGAGTTTAACAACGTCAATAATCTACTGACCTGTGAGTCGAAAGGTTATGAGAAGAACGCTGAAGGAAACTGGCAACGTCACCAGGTTGAAGTACAAGATGGTTCAGGCAAGACACTAACCTATAAGAGCGAAATCCTTGTTGTTGAAGGCAATAGCATCAATGAAGACGGTACGATTGTTGGTACGGCGTTTATCCGTAAGCCTTCTTATAAGTTTGATGATGACGGCAATATTGTAATCGGTGATAACGGCTTACCGTTTTTTGAGTTAAACGGCTATGGCGATCCTGTGACCTCTTTCTTACCACGTATGGTGGTATTACAGCCTGCAGTCTCAGGCGCAGAAGCGTGTACTGTTATTGATGATGATGGTAGCAATGACAACTATGAGCGTAAAGGCGCAGCTAGCTTTGCGTGGATCTTGATGTTGCCTCTATTGTGGTTTAGACGTCGATTCAATTGATATTGTTTAAGTAATCAATAATCGAGGCTACGGCCTCGATTTTTTTGCAATAAATTTGTAAGATATCTCAGTAGCTTAAATAATAACCGTATACAAGGCCGTTTTTTAGGATTGATCTCAACTTAAAAAAGCTTTATCAATGTAGGTGAAGCGTTAGCTTCTTTTGTTATCGAAGAGAGGGTGCTTGCATGAAAAGACAGAAAAGAGATCGATTAGATAGAGCTTTTTCAAAAGGCTTTCAAGCAGGAGTTGGAGGCCGGTCGAAAGAGATATGTCCCTATTCGACGCTTGATTCTAAATCACAATGGCTTGGCGGGTGGCGTGAGGGCATTGACGGTCGGCTGAGCGGCTTATTTAATAAGTAAGACTGAGTAACCTATTCTAATAAACTTTTCACTTTAACAATTGAATGATTTAAACAATATTATGCCCTCTGTTAAAGAGGGCATTTTTCTTTTAGCAATCTAACTTGGTTTTTGAGCGAATTAGAAGCTTGTTGTATCAGTAAATATACCGACTTTAAGATCTTTAGCGCTATAAATTTCTCTACCATCAACTTCCATCGTGGCATCTGCAATACCCATAACCAACTTACGATAGACCTTACGCTTAATGGTAAGCTTATAGGTGACTTTTTTAGCGTCAGGTAGAACTTGGCCTGTAAATTTCACTTCGCCAACGCCTAAGGCTCTTCCTTTGCCTTCCGCACCTTCCCAGCCTAAGAAGAAGCCTACTAGCTGCCACATCGCATCTAAACCTAAACAGCCTGGCATAACAGGGTCGCCTGCAAAGTGGCAGTCAAAAAACCAAAGGTCTGGGTTAATATCGAGCTCTGCAATAATCTCACCTTTACTGAATTCACCACCGTCAGAGTTAATTTTTAACACTCGGTCGATCATCAGCATATTGTCTTTTGGCAGTCTCGGAGAATTAGGCCCGAATAGTTTGCCAAGTCCACAGGCAATAAGATCTTCTTTGGTAAAACTATTTGCGTTACTCATTATTTTTGATACTCCAGCAATTTGAGCTGCCAAGGTTAGCGAACACGTGTACGCTAAACAACTCCGATCAGCTAGAAAATCTTAGTTTTTCGATCAATCTTGCAAAAAGACCTTTTTCTTCTTCCTGGTAGCCCGCCAAGCTTTCTAAGCGAGATTGTACTAATCCATAGATTGAATCGTCTGGAAACTGATTATCTTCATCAGCATTACCAGCCTGCGTCTGCATTAAGATCTCCACAGCTTCATCAATATGCTTTACTTGGTATAAGGTGAACTTACCCGCAGTAATGGCTTCAACAACATCGTGATGTAGATTCAGTTGTTGCATATTAGAGCTAGGGATAATCACGCCTTGTTGGCCAGTGAGCCCTCGACGTTTACATAGTTTAAAAAAGCCCTCAATTTTTTCGTTAACACCGCCGATGGCCTGTACATTACCAAATTGATCTATGGCACCGGTAGCGGCTAAACTTTGTTTAATTGGCTTTTCTGAAATAGCTGAAATTAAACTGCAATATTCAGCAAGAGAGGCACTGTCACCATCAATCTCCTGATAAGATTGTTCAAATACGATATTAGCATTGAGGTGGAGTGGGGCATCTTTACCAAAGATCCGGTACAGACATGCCGACAGGATCATCATACCTTTGGCATGAATATTACCGCCCAATTCAGACTTACGCTCAATATCGGCCACTTCACCATCACCGTAATGAACAGAAGCTGTGATTCTGGCTGGCTCACCGTAACTGAATTCTGCGTTTTCAATTACGGTCAACCCGTTAATTTGGCCTACGATTTCATCTTGAGTGGGTAGGTTAATAAATAGGTCATCAAAGTTTTGTGCAGAAAGTTGTTCAGATGCATTATGACGTTGGTTAATCATGGTAATACTGTGCAGTAATACCTGCTCTGAGATCTCATAATCTTGAGCATAGGCTTTGGCTTGAGCCAACAAGTGTTCAATATTGACAGCCATTAGACTAAGGCGCTGCTGATGGTCGGCAAGTTTTGCACTGTATTGCAGTAATAACAGTAAAGCAGAGCAAGTCAAACTGACATTAAGATTATTAAATATACTCGCTAACCAATGGCAGTACTCTAATGCTGAATGCTCAGTGAGATCTACCTCATTGATTAACTCCCCAAGAAGTGGGAAGTGCCTTGAAAAGCTAGGTTCACCTAACCAACAGCTACCATATTGATGGCTGGACCCAATCAGGATGATTTTGCAGTTTAATGCTAGAGCCGGTAACTGCGAGTGGACTTGATAAGTCTGTTTATCGAGGATCTCAAGCAATAGGTCCCACAAATTCTCCCTCTTCCAAAGGGAGTCCGCACAGATAAACAGATAATGACAGCTGGCAAGTAAGCCAGCTTCATAAGTTTGTGATTCACTATGGTAGCGACCGACTAAATCGACTTTACGTATTGAACCGGACAGATACTGATACTCGTGAGTCTTAGTCGCAAGGCGATTGTCGCTATGTTCATCATGCTCAACCCAAGCTGTAACTTTATCATCAAGTACTAAGCTAAGGGGAGGGAACTGGCCTTGTTCTTTTACTAAGGCATCGATAATCCGCTTTCGATTGCAACCAAAATAATCAGCTAAAAACATGTGCTGATTATCGGTTACAGTAAGTAGTCGAAATGCATCGAGACTGCGTTCTTGACCTAGAAGATCGGCCTTTGGGCTGGAGGTGAACGCCTGTTCAGCTGGAAGGTTGAAACTGGGAACAAGAGCAGAAGCAGGAATGACGTTTGAGTTCATAAAAGTATATGTCTATTTTTAGTAGGGTGATACTAGCACATTTTTCGACAGGCTTTGACAGTTAACGATTTGCCAGTGTGTTTAAGACAAGGGTTAACTTTCTCTAGGCTCATTTAAGCTGCCCAGATAACGGTTCTTATCTGTCGTCCAATAGTTAAGCGGTAGAGCGGGTTGAGTCGCTATTTTGTTGGAAATGGGTTTACAAGATTACCGGAAACGAATAATATCTACTTCGTTCGGAGAGATGGCAGAGTGGTCGAATGCACCGGTCTTGAAAACCGGCATGGGTTTATAGCCCATCTAGGGTTCAAATCCCTATCTCTCCGCCACATTTAGAAAAGGCAGCCTTATGGCTGCCTTTTTGCTTTTTAAATTAAGTCATTGTTATTTGGTGATATTTTCTGTGACTATCTCTATAGGATTAGAGCGATTTTACTTTCTATATGCAGTTAGATGCGATAAATTAACCTTTATAACATTATTGACTTGAATCTTTTTACATGGATTTAAATCAAGCATCTAAAGGTAAGACGGCTTTGATTTCTGTATATTTAGTTGATGACCATGAATTAGTGAGAACGGGTATTAGACGGATCCTCGAAGATGAACGAGGCATTAAAGTCGTGGGTGAGGCTGGTGATGGCGAAACCGCAGTCCAGTGGTGTCGAAAAAACGAAGCCGACGTGATTTTGATGGATATGAATATGCCGGGTATTGGTGGGTTAGAAGCAACTCGCAAAATTCTTCGCTTTCAATCCCATGCTAAGATAATCGTACTTACTATTCATACAGAAGACCCTTTTCCTACAAAAGTGATGCAAGCAGGTGCTTCTGGCTATTTAACAAAAGGGGCGACTTCACCAGAGGTTCTACAAGCCATTAGACAGGTTGCTCATGGGCAAAGGTATTTGTCACCAGAAATCGCACAGCAGATGGCACTGAGTCAGTTTAACCAATCTGAAGAGAACCCTTTTAAGTCTTTATCAGAAAGAGAGCTGCAAATAATGCTGATGATCACCAATGGTGAAAAGGTGAGTGAGATCTCAGAGCAGTTAAACCTTAGCCCCAAAACGGTCAATAGCTACCGATACCGCTTGTTTGCCAAGTTAGGTATTGGGGGAGATGTAGAGCTGACTCGTTTAGCTATTCGATATAAAATGTTGGATACAGGACAATTTTAAATAACTGGCTTACAAATTTATGCCTGAAGCGTTTAATGCAAATGAGTTTTTAAAAACAGTGACATCATCACCCGGTGTTTATCGGATGTATGACGCCAAAGCTGTTGTGATTTATGTGGGGAAGGCCAAAGACTTAAAAAAGCGGCTTTCCTCCTATTTTCGCAAAAACCTCGCCAATGTGAAAACCCAAGCTTTAGTGTCACATATCGCTAATATTGACGTGACGCTGACACACAGTGAAACTGATGCGTTAATTTTAGAAAATGACTATATCAAGCAGTACATGCCTAAATACAATGTATTGCTACGAGATGATAAATCCTATCCATACATTTTACTCAGTAATCATAAGCATCCACGCTTAGCCTATCACCGTGGTCCCAAACGAGATAAAGGTTTGTACTTTGGGCCTTATCCCAATGGTGGCGCGGTGCGAGAAAGCTTGCACTTAATGCAGAAACTCTTTCCCATAAGGCAATGCGATGACCTCTATTACAAGTCACGTTCACGTCCATGTTTGCAATATCAAATAGGTCGTTGTAGTGCGCCTTGTGTAGGTAAGGTGTCTGCTGAGGATTATCAAGAGCAGGTGCGGTTGGCAACCTTATTTTTAAAAGGTAAAGATCACCAAGTTATGTCTGTTCTGGTGGGTAAAATGGAGCAAGCGGCCAGTGATATGCGCTATGAGCAGGCGGCACTCTTTAGAGATCAAATTACCGCATTAAGACGGGTGTCAGAGCAGCAAGAGGTGTCGAATGCCACTGGTGATATGGATGTTATCGGCGCTTACTATGCATCCGGCGTAGCGTGTTTTCATCTGTTATTTATTCGGGAAGGAAAAATATTTGGCAGCCGCAGTTATTATCCGAAAGTACCTGTTGATACGGAAGTCTCAGAAGTTTTACGCTCGTTTATGCTGCAGTTCTACCTAAACTCGGATAGCCAACGCATAACACCGAAAGAAATTTTGATCAGCAATGCTTTCGAAGAACAAGCAGAATTGGCCGAGGCGATAGAGGCCGCGCAACATAAGAAAGTGGAAATAAAGACTCAGGTTCGTGGTGAAAGAGCCAGTTTCTTACGCCTAGCACTCACTAATGCGACTAATGCAGTCAATACTCGCTTATCCCATAAAAACACGGTAGAGCAACGTTTCTTATTGTTAGAAGAAGCAATTGAGTCGACCAATAAAATCCAGCGAATGGAATGTTTCGATATTAGCCATACTATGGGAGAGAGCACGGTAGCATCTTGTGTGGTGTTTAATCGAGAGGGACCAAGCAAGGCTGATTATCGGCGCTATAATATCTCTGGTATCACCCCTGGTGATGATTATGCTGCGATGAAGCAAGCTATTAGTCGTCGTTTTGACAAAATCAGTAGCAGCGGGAAAATTCCCGATATTCTGTTTATCGACGGTGGTATAGGGCAGTTGCGGATTGCTCAAAAAGTCGTAGATGAAAAGTTTGTGGCACTGGACAATGCCCCAACGTTAATTGGTGTCGCTAAAGGCGAAGGACGAAAGCCAGGTTTAGAAACATTAATCTATGGCGAGAATGAGGAGTCATTCACTTTACCTGCAGATTCTGGCGCGTTACACCTAATCCAACACATTCGTGATGAGTCCCATCGCTTTGCGATCACAGGGCATCGTAATAAAAGACAAAAAACGCGTAACACTTCAACGTTAGAGTCCATCGCTGGCGTTGGTCCTAAGAGACGTAAAGCTTTGTTGCAATATTTAGGTGGTTTGCAAGAAGTGAAAGGCGCAAGTGTGTCTGAATTGGTAAAAGTTCCCGGTATTAGCTTAGAAATGGCACAAACGATACATGATGCATTGCGAGGGTAACAAAATTAAGGCAAGATTGGCGCTGCTTTTGAATATTAGGTTCTACAATGCCGTTTAACATTCCTATTGCGTTAACACTTTTCAGGTTAGCTCTGCTTCCTGTTTTTGTTGTACTTTTTTATATACCAGAACCCTGGTCTCCTTTTGCCGCTGCATTTGTCTTTTGGCTCGCAGCAGTGACTGACGCACTAGATGGTTACGCTGCGCGAAAGTTGAAGCAATCGACTCGTTTTGGTGCTTTTCTTGATCCCGTTGCCGATAAAATCATGGTAACAACGGCGTTAGTCTTACTTATTTCCGAATACAGCAATATTTGGTTAACATTACCGGCTTTATTTATGATTGGCCGCGAAATAGTCATTTCAGCATTGCGTGAATGGATGGCTGAGATAGGTAAACGAGGTGCAGTTGCCGTTTCTTGGATTGGCAAGTATAAAACCGCTGCTCAAATGGCGGCCATTACCGGTTTAATTTGGCAGCCAAACGAGTTGATAACTTATGCAGCTTTCGGCTTGTTCTATATTGCAGCTGTACTGACATTTTGGTCAATGGTAAGTTATATTTTGGCCGCTTGGGCCGATTTAACTGCGGAATAGCTCGTTAAAGGGACAATGAGATCAATAAGTGGGCAAACAGTCATTTATCGATAAATATAGCGTTGACTCTTGGTATTTTATCGGTAGAATGCCATTCCGTAGTCAAGGGGAAGCGAACTAAGCAAGAACTTGAATGCAGTTTAAATTGAAAAGCGACATTAGCTCAGTTGGTAGAGCGATACCTTGCCAAGGTATAGGTCATCGGTTCGAACCCGATATGTCGCTCCAATTTAAAGTTATGGCGCGATGGCAGAATGGCTATGCTGCGGATTGCAAATCCGTCGATCTCGGTTCGACTCCGGGTCGCGCCTCCATAACTTTTTATAGTTATAAAGAACAAGAGTTTGGTGAGTTTGACACTTAATCATTAAGAAGTCAGGCAGTATTGATACCGATAATACGTATCGTCAAAGTCAAAGAGTTTGCCCGTGTGGTGGAATCGGTAGACACAAGGGATTTAAAATCCCTCGCTGAATAAGCGTGCCAGTTCAAGTCTGGCCACGGGTACCAAATAATTCTCTACGGAGAGTTGCAGATAAGCCTCGACAATGTCGGGGCTTTTTTGTATTTCAAATTAAGCCCAGAATAAGCGTGCCACTCATTTGATAAAACAGGTCTGGCCACGGGGACCATCTGCATACGAAGAGTGACTAAACCAGCCATTGAGCTGTTTATTTTACGTCTAGAGTTTGAGTAGATAATTCTGAAGCATAAAATAATCGACAAGGGATTTATTTCTTATAAAAGATGCCTCGCTGAATAAGCGTGCCAGTCATTTGATAAAACAGGTCTGGCCACGGGTACCAAATAATTCTCTACGGAGAATTGCAGATAAGCCTCGACAATGTCGGGGCTTTTTTGTATTTCAAATTAAGCCCTGAATAAGCGTGCCACTCATTTGATAAAACAGGTCTGGCCACGGGGACTATCTGCATACTAAGAGTGACTAAACCAGCCATTGAGCTGTTTTTTTTACGTCTAGAGTTTGAGTAGATAATTCTGAAAAATGAAATAATCGACAAGGGATTTATTTCTTATAAAAGATGCCTCGCTGAATAAGCGTGCCACTCATTTGATAAAACAGGTCTGGCCACGGGTACCAAATAATCCTCTACGGAGAGTTGCAGATAAGCCTCGACAATGTCGGGGCTTTTTTGTACCTAAAATTTAGCTCGTTAAATAATGGTATACCTTAAAATCCAGACGCCCTCACTGAATAAACGTGTCACTCTTTTTGATAAAAGCGAGTCTGGCACGGGGACTGTCTTCATCAAGTCATCAACAGAGAAAGCTAACACATTAGAAGCTGGGTTTGTTTTTGTACCGTTTTCATGCGAGTGTTATGTTGCTAAAATCACATAGAATGACCTACTTTGAAATGACTTAATCTCATGTAGGTTAATCTGAAATGAGTTAATTACACGCTATATGGTGGTGTTTACTCGTTAAATTCTCGTCCATCTTAATGCCGTGGAGTGTGTTATGAAAGTAATGGCTAAAGGTTTTACCCTAATTGAACTTGTCGTTGTGATCATTGTTTTAGGGATATTAGCAGTTGTAGCAGCGCCAAGGTTTATCAATTTGACTCAGGATGCTCACGATGCATCAATCAAGAGTGCATTTGCTAGTTTTACCACGGGGGTGAAGCTCTATCATAGCTGTTGGCTCACTTCAGGTAAAAGCGGTTATCAAATGAATTTAGCTTGTTATGGTGATGGAACTCTAGATTCTTCTGTTACTGGTTATCCTTTAGGCACAGATACTTCTACCAGTAAAAACGGTACACTTTTAAACGGTGATAATTGCAAAGAAATTTGGCAGGGCTTGCTTGATAATGATGAATATACATTAGAAAGCCACATCAACAATACCTTTGATAAAGGCGATGATATTATTTACTGGTACTCTGGTGGGCCTATGACTGATGCTAATACTTACTGCTACTACAACTATATTGCAGATGACCGCTCTAAAGGTGCTGAGAACTGGGAATTGAAATACTATCCAGCAACAGGAAAGACCGAAGTTGGTCGAAGTGCTTTGAGTATTTAATCAGCTTACATATTCTTTAAAAGTTAATAAAATCAAGCTCCTTTATATAAGGGGCTTTTTATTTTTTGTCAGATAGAAAATTTGCTTACTTATATACTGCCTAACGTCATATACAAAACATAATTGTTTGCCATACTTGAAATAGAGATATTGAAAGGGGGCTTGATGCGCTTTTGTAGTTATTTATGCTGTTTTACCTTGTATTGCGTCACCTTTGTTAGCGTTGCTGATGAGCGACTCATGCGGGCTCAAAACATGCTGTATCAGCAAGTGTCTTTAATGGCATTAGTCGGCAGTGAAAGCAAGTTTGACCAATATAAACAACTACTTTCTCAACCTGACCTTTCTCAATCCGAGTTGCAACCGATTGAGCATGAGGTTGCGCAATTTTGGTTGACGCGGCATATTCCCATTCGCAATTCCTCAGCAAATCAATTCGAAGATCCATTCATGAGGGCTATGGCATTAGAGCCAGAGCTCAATGGTTACCTTGAGATTCAAAACAGAATTCGTCATTTACAATGGTTAGCGCAGCAGGGCTGGTGGCAACCGATAATCATCGACGAGCTGATCCGCCCAGGAAAAAAGCACCCGAGTATTCCAACTATCGCTAAACGTTTGTGGTTACTCGGGGACGCAGAGGGCTCTGCAACAACATCTACTATGCTTGATGAAGAGCTAGCATTGGTTATAAAACGATTTCAACGAAGGCATGGTTTACAACCAGACGGTATTATTGGCCCGGAAACAATGAAATGGATAAATGTTCAACCCAATGAAAGGGCGAGGATGTTAGCTAGCAACTTTGTGTTGAAGGCTGAATTTATGGCTCAGCGAGATGAGCGCTTTTTAGTTATTAATATACCTGCATTTGAAATGGCTTTGTTTAATAAAGGTAAAATTGAACTGGAGTCCAGAGTCATCGTCGGTAAACCTTATAGAGCAACGCCCTTACTAAGCGGCGCAATATCAAATGTTGTGATCAATCCAAGTTGGCGAGTACCGAAAAATATTCTTTATAAGGACTTATTACCGCAAGTGAGGTTAGATGGTAATTACATCACAAACAGAAATTTTGATGTATTTGACCGTAATAATAATTTAGTTGTAAGGACTGCTCAGCAATGGAGTGACTTAGCTAGAGGTCCATTCCCGTATCGATTTGTACAGCGTCCGGGCAATAATAATACATTAGGTCGTTATAAATTCTACTTTCCCAATGATTTTAGTATCTTTCTTCATGACACATCAGATCCCAAGCTATTTGAGCGTAGCAATCGTGCTCTATCGTCAGGGTGTATACGTGTGGAAAATGTGGAGGGGCTTGCTAATTGGATGGCTGCTCATTTAATAAAGGATAAGCAGACTTGGGTTGATAGGCATGCAGAGAGAACGCGAACGCAGTGGTTTGCGCTAAATTCGACATTAAATGTTCATTTAGTGTATTGGACCGCTTGGATCGACGATGACAATCAAGCCCAGTTTAGAAATGACATCTACCATTTACAAACTTCAAATACCCTTGCGGGCAGTGCCACTGCTGAAATCAAAGACTTATAAAACAGTTTTAACTAATTTACCCTGATTACTTGCTTTCTTCAATTCTTCGGGTTAATTTGCCTGCCAGTTGTTGGAAAAGTAATCGATGGTGAAAGTGTGTCAGTAGTATGTTCCTCTCGTAGACAGTTATTATTGGGTCTAGGTGGTGTTGCAATGTTTTCAATGTTGCCATCTAAAGCTCACGCAAGTCGTTCAACTAAAGGCGTTAGAAATTTAGGTTTTTATAACCGCCATACAGGTGAACGCGGGCAGGGAAGCTACTGGATAGATGGTGATTATCAAAACGAAATATTGACAGACTTCAGTCAAGTTCTTCGTGATCATCGTCAAAATGAAGCTGCGCCAATGGATAAGCGCTTATTTGATTTTGCTTATCAATTGAGAGAGTCACTTAGTTTTGAAGATGAATTACACGTAATATCAGGCTATCGTTCGCCAAAAACGAATGCCATGTTAGCGAAAAGAAGCAATGGTGTAGCGAAAAAGAGCTACCATATGAAAGGTATGGCACTCGATCTTGCTTTGCCCGGCGTAAAGTTGGCTGATATACGCGAGGCTGCTATTGAGCTTAAGCTTGGCGGCGTGGGTTACTACCCAAGTTCAGGCTTTGTCCATATTGATACGGGCCCCGTAAGACACTGGTAAGGTCGCTTTAGCGTGGTGAAAGAATACGGGCATTATCATCTTTGTTAAACGGGATATTCTATGGTAGAATCCGCCCCGCGTTTAGCAGGTCATGGTTGGTCGAAAATCATAACCTTAAATTTTATGTTATTTTTTATTAAGTGAGTTAAATATGTCTTACACTATCGCTGCACAAGTTCGTACTGAAATCGGGAAAGGTTCGAGCCGCCGCCTACGTCACGCGAACAAAGTACCTGCTGTTATCTATGGTCCAGGTAAAGAGCCTATCTCTATTGTTTTTGATCACAAAGATATCATCAACATTCAAGAGAACCAAGATTTCTACACTTCTGAGCTAACTATCGCTCTAGAAGGTAAAGATGTTAAAGTTCGCGTTCAAGACATGCAACGCCACGCGTTCAAGCCAATGATTGAACACGTTGACTTCAAATTCGCTTAAGTTTTAAGTTGATTTGATAAAAGCGCCTGATTAGGCGCTTTTTTTATACCTGCAGCTAGGCTTAGCTTTTTTATTCCTCAAGGACTTCAGGGCAGGCTGCGATGATAGTCGTTTTACTCTCATCGTTATATTGCTCGAGTTTTACATCAAAGCCCCAAAGGCGGTGGAGGTGTTTAACGACTTCTTGGCAAGTGCCTGCTAGCGGGATCCTAGCGCTTGGGATATATCTCAACGTTAAAGATCTATCCCCAGTCACTTCAACTTTTTGAACTTGAATATTAGGTTCCAGATTGGACAAGTTATATTGTTGAGATAGTTTGTGCCTGATCTCTTTATAGCCCTCTTCATCGTGAATAGCTGAAACACTGATATGATTTTTCCTATCATCGTCTAATATAGAAAATAACTTGAATTGCCTAATAATATTTGGCGATAAGTATTGACTGATAAAGCTCTCATCCTTGAAGTTTTCCATTGCAAAATGCAGCGTGGTTAACCAATCACTTCCAGCAATTTCCGGGAACCACTGTCTATCTTCATCTGTTGGGTTTTCACAGATCCGTCTAATGTCGACAAACATATTAAAGCCTAGTGCATAGGGGTTGATCCCGCTGTAATGAGGGCTGTTGTAGCTAGGCTGTGCGACAACGTTAGTGTGGCTTTGTAAAAACTCCAACATGAAACGGTCTGTTACCAGTCCATCGTCATATAGGTGATTGAGAATGGTATAGTGCCAAAAAGTGGCCCAGCCTTCATTCATGACTTGCGTCTGTTTTTGAGGGTAGAAGTACTGGCCCATTTTTCTGACGATACGCACTATTTCCCGTTGCCAAGGCTCAAGCAGAGGCGCATTTTTCTCTATAAAATAGAGTATATTTTCCTGCGGCTCAGCAGGGAAGCAAGCTTGCTTCTCTTCTGCTTCTTCTTGCGGAAGTTCGGGTATGGTTCGCCATAGTTCATTGACTTGGCTTTGTAGGTAAGCTTCTCTGTCTTTTTGGCGAATCTTTTCTTCCCTGAATGAGATTTCACTAGGGCGCTTATACCTGTCGACACCGTAACTCATGAGTGCATGGCAAGAGTCGATGATACTTTCGACCTTTTCAATGCCATAGAGCTCTTCGCATTCGCTAATGTAATTTCTAGCAAACACTAAGTAATCAATGATCGAACTTGCATCGGTCCAGGTTTTAAAAAGGTAATTACCTTTAAAAAAACTATTATGGCCAAAACTCGCATGTGCCATCACCAGCGCTTGCATAGTGATGGTATTCTCTTCCATTAGATAGGCGATACATGGATCTGAATTGATAACAATTTCGTAGGCGAGCCCCATTTGGCCACGTTTATAACCTTGCTCGGTCTCTATAAAGCGTTTACCAAATGACCAGTGTGTGTAACCAATAGGCATACCAATACCGGCATAGGCATCCATCATCTGCTCAGCAGTAATAACTTCAATCTGATTTGGGTAGGCATCTAAACGATAAATACCCGCTACTCGTTCAATTTCGGTAAGGTAGGTCTGTAACAGATCAAAGTTCCAATCTGGTCCATCATCCATTGGTGTTCTTTTATTTGGACTATCCATAAACGCCCCCTAAACAGCCTGTTTCTTAAATAACTCTCTAAAAACGGGATAAATGTCTTCTGCCTGTTTTATGTGTTGTACTGCAATATTGACATGAGACTTTTTAAGATCTTCATATTCGCGCCACAGTGTTTGATGGGCGCGGTTAGTGATCTCTATATAGCTAAAGTATCTAACAACAGGTAGTAACTTCTTCTCTAAGAGTTCATGGCATGAAGGGGAATCATCGGCCCAATTATCCCCGTCAGATGCCTGAGCTGCGTAAATATTCCATTCATTTTCTGGATAACGCTTCTGTTGAATTTCATGCATAAGTTTAAGTGCACTCGATACAATCGTTCCGCCGGTTTCTTGAGAGTAGAAGAACTCGTGCTCATCAACTTCTTTTGCTTGGGTATGGTGACGTATGTATACCACTTCTAAGTTTTTGTAGGTACGGGTGAGAAAAAGGTAAAGTAGAATATAAAAGCGTTTTGCCATGTCTTTGGTTGCTTGATCCATTGACCCAGACACGTCCATTAAGCAAAACATTACCGCTTGGCTTGAAGGCACTTCACGTTTGGCATAGTTGTTGTAACGTAAATCAAAAGTATCAATAAAAGGTACTTTCTTTATACGTTCTTTTAAGTCTTTAATTTCACACTTTAGAGCTAAAATTCGTTCAGCTTCAGAGCCTGGCGTATTTTCCAATTCATTAAGCTCTTGTTCTAGAAGTTTCAATTTAGATCTTTTCGTTGACGTCATTGCGGTTCTTCGTGCAAGTGATGAACGAAGAGATCGTACAATATTGATATTTGCGGGCACGCCATCATTAGTAAAGCCTGCTCTGTAAACTTGGTACTCTACTAATTTATTTAAGCGGTTATTTTGAAGATTAGGTAGCTCAAGATCTTCAAACAACAATTCTAAATACTCATCTTTTGAAATTTGAAATACAAAGTCATCTTCACCTTCACCAGAGTCAGATGCTTCTCCAGGACCTGCACCTTGCCCCGGTCCTGAAGGTGGTCGCTCAATTTGATCACCCTTGGCAAACTTGTCATTTCCTGGATGGACTCGTTCTCGAACGCCGCCATTACCCTGATGAAAAGTGGGTTCACTAATGTCTCGGGTCGGAATACTAATTTTCTCGCCCTTATCAACATCGGTAACGCTACGATGAGTCACGGCGTCGCTTACCGCCTTTTTAATCTGTTTCTTATATCGATTAATAAAGCGCTGTCGATTAACAGTGCTTTTCCCTTTAGCATTGAGTCTTCTATCAATGAAACTTGTCATGCGCACCTCCTAGCCTATTAGAAGGGGAGTAAACTCCCCTTAGGGCTTATTAAGAAGACTTTCTAACTCTTAAATACCATTCTGAGAGTAGTCTTACTTGTTTTTGGGTGTAGCCTTTTTCCATCATTCGATTCACAAAGTCATCGTGCTTACGTTGATCATCAGTAGAGGTTTTGCCATTGAAAGAAATGACGGGTAACAGATCTTCAGTATTTGAGAACATCTTTTTCTCGATGACCGTTCTGAGCTTTTCATAACTTGTCCATAATGGGTTAGTGCCTTCATTATTGGCCCTAGCACGCAGGACAAAGTTAACGATCTCATTTCTGAAATCTTTAGGGTTGCTAATTCCTGCTGGTTTCTCTATTTTTTCAAGCTCTGAGTTTAGCGCTGCTCTATCGAATAATTGACCGGTTTCAGGGTCGCGGTACTCTTGGTCTTGGATCCAGAAATCTGCATAAGTCACGTATCTGTCGAAGATATTTTGACCATATTCTGAGTAGGACTCTAAATAAGCCGTTTGGATCTCTTTGCCGATAAATTCCACATATTTAGGGATGAGATAACCTTTTAGAAACTCTAAATAACGCTCAGCAGTTTCTGATGGAAATTGCTCCTGCTCTATTTGTCGTTCTAATACATAAAACAGATGCACTGGGTTTGCGGCAATTTCGGTATGATCGAAGTTAAACACCCTAGAGAGGATTTTAAAGGCAAAGCGCGTTGATAGACCTTGCATCCCTTCGTCTACACCTGCGTAATCGCGGTACTCTTGATAGGATTTAGCTTTAGGATCGGTGTCTTTTAGACTTTCACCGTCATAAACCCGCATTTTTGAATAGATTGATGAGTTCTCAGGTGCAATTACACGTGAAAGAACACTAAATTGTGCGAGGGTTTCTAGTGTACCAGGTGCACAAGGGGTGTTAGCCAGTTCTGAATTGGACAACAGCTTTTGGTAAATCCGTACCTCTTCTGTCATTCTGAGGCAATAAGGTACTTTAACAATATAGACCCTGTCTAAAAACGCTTCGTTGGTCTTGTTGTTTCTAAAGGTTGTCCACTCAGATTCATTCGAGTGAGCCAGAATAATGCCACTAAAAGGTAGGGCTGATAACCCTTCTGTTCCGTTGTAGTTACCTTCCTGTGTCGCCGTCAGTAATGGGTGAAGCACCTTGATGGGGGCTTTGAACATCTCTACAAACTCCATCATACCTTGGTTCGCTCGACATAATGCGCCAGAATAAGAGTAGGCATCGGCATCATGTTGAGCAAAGTGTTCTAACTGTCGAATATCGACCTTACCAACTAATGATGAAATATCTTGGTTGTTCTCATCGCCGGGTTCCGTTTTAGCAATGGCGAGTTGATCTAGGATAGAAGGGTAGACCTTTACCACCTTAAATTTGGATATATCACCACCAAAGTCATGTAAGCGCTTGACGGCCCAAGGAGACATGATTGTTTTTAAATACCGATCGGGAATGCCGTACTCTTCTTTTAACAGCTTTCCATCTTCATCAAGATTAAATAAACTAAATGGGTGATCATTAACAGGACTGCGCACGCCATCGGCAGTCAGTACATATATAGGTACATCTTGCATTAAAGCTTTAAGTTTTTCGGCAAGTGAAGATTTACCACCCCCTACTGGTCCAAGTAAGTAAAGGATCTGTTTTGACTCCTCAAGACCTTGAGCCGAGTGTTTTAAATAAGCAACGATCTGCTCAATCGCTTCCTCCATACCGTAAAAATCTTTAAATGCTGGATAACGAGAAATAAGTCGATTGGAAAATAGTCGACTAAGTATGGGATCTTTAGATGTGTCTACGAATTCTGGCTCTCCAATAGCCATTAATAAGCGCTCTGCAGCAGATGCATATGCACTTCTATCATTTTTACAAATGGTTAAAAAGTCTTCTAATGAATATTCTTCATCAAGCTTTCTCTCATAGCGCTGTTGGTAATGCTCAAATATACTCATAACCGGCCCCCTGAAACGCACAAATGGTAAGTTTAGAGGCTAATTAACTTGGCCCCCTATCTTTAATGTTAGACGTTAAATGTGAGCCGTGTAGTAAAAAAGTAAATAAAAACAATAAGAAATAGTTGCATTTGCAATAGTTGCACTTGAGATAAAGCAAGCAGGGGATGTAAATACACAATAAAAAAGGAGCCTAAAGGCTCCTCTTTATTATCTGAGAAATTAAATGATTAACCAGCGAAGTTTGCGTTAACAAATTCCCAGTTAACAAGTTCCCAAAAATGCGCTAAATAGTCAGGGCGCACGTTACGGTAGTCGATGTAGTAAGCATGTTCCCATACATCAACAGTCATAATTGGAGTTACACCTTCATCTGTAAGAGGTGTCGCTGCGTTGCTTGTGTTAACAATAGCAACAGTGCCGTCAGCGTTCTTTACTAGCCAAGTCCAAGCGCTACCGAAGTTGTTGACTGCAGAATCAGTAAACTGTGCTTTAAATGCTTCAAATGAGCCGAAAGCCGCTACGATTGCATCTGCAACTGGACCGGTTGCTTCACCACCGCCATTTGGAGATAGACAGTTCCAGTAGAAAGTGTGGTTCCAGATTTGAGCTGCGTTATTAAAGATACCACCAGTAGAGGTCTTAATGATCTCTTCTAGGCTCTTTTGCTCAAGGTCAGTACCTTCAACTAAACCGTTAAGCTTAACAACATAAGTGTTGTGGTGCTTACCGTAGTGGTAGTTAATGGTCTCTTCTGAGATATGTGGCTCAAGTGCGTTTTTTGCGTAAGGTAATGCTGGTAATTCAAAAGCCATTAGTTTTCTCCGTTAACTTCTAGTTTGTTATTTGTGCGTTCTTGCTCACTGCGGAACATTTTACCTAATAAACTTGTGAAGTGTATCATTGTTTATTCAAATTGAGCGATTATCTTAATCGTTTATTTCTATTAGTTATTGTCCCTATTAAAAGTAGGTTTTTGTTCTGCCAAAGACTGGCGTACAATGTCGAGATTGTAATGAAGTTCTAATCAGGAAAGAAAAATGGAAACAGTAGAAAAGATCAAGCAGCAAATCGCCGAAAATCCAATTATTGTATATATGAAGGGTTCACCAAAGTTACCAAGCTGCGGTTTCTCTTCTCAAGTAGCTCAAATCATGATTAATTGTGAAGAGCAATTTGCATTTGTTGATATCCTCCAGCATCCAGATATCCGTGCTGAACTACCAAAATATGCTAACTGGCCGACTTTCCCTCAGCTTTGGATTGAAGGCGAGCTAATTGGTGGTTGTGACATTCTGACTGAAATGTTCCAAAAAGGTGAGCTACAAACGCTTATTAAAGAAACTGCTGCTAAATATAAAACAGAAGACGATCAAGCTTAATTTTGATTATGTCTGTAAAAAGCCCCTAACGATGTGAGTCGTTAGGGGCTTTTTTATGGCCTAAACGTATATGAGCAAACGTCTAGACTTTTACAAAGATGGATTGATCTCTTCATTAATAATTTTTGTATGCGAGGCCGCATTATCTGGCAGTACGAGGTTCATAACGATAGCTAAGATCCCGCAAAGGCTGATCCCGGTTAAGCTAAATGAGCCGATACCAAATGCCATACCACCAATGCCAAACACTAACGTCACACCAACAATACTAAGGTTGCGTGGCTCATTCATGTCTACCTGATTCTTAATTAAAGAGTTAAGACCGACAGCAGCAATAGAGCCAAATAGCAAACACATGATCCCGCCCATAACGGGTACTGGAATCGTTTGCAGTAGTGCACCTAGCTTGCCGACAAAAGAGAATAAAATGGCTGTAACAGCTGTCCATGTCATTACCACTGGGTTGAAATTCTTAGTAAGTGTTACAGCGCCAGTCACTTCGGAGTAGGTTGTGTTTGGCGGTCCACCAAATGCTGATGCGGCAATAGTCGCCACACCGTCACCTGCTAAGGTGCGGTGTAAGCCTGGCTTTTTGAGGTAATCTTTACCTGTTACATTTGAGATAGCTAAGATATCGCCAATGTGTTCAACCGCTGGGGCAATTGCAACGGGGATCATAAATAAAATAGCATGCCAGTTAAATTCTGGCGCCACAAAGTTGGGCATAGCAATCCAAGCTGCTTCTTTAACTGGCGTAAAGTCAACAATACCGAAAGCCAAACTTAATCCATAACCTACCGTAATGCCGGCTAATATTGGCATTAGTTTTAAAATGCCTTTGGCAAATATAGCGACGGCGATGGTGGTAAATAAAGATGCTAGAGAGATAAGTAATGCAGTATTTTGCTCGATAAGCACAAGGCTACCGTCGCCGCTTTTACCGACAGCCATGTTGACAGCAACAGGCGCTAAGCCCAAGCCAATAACGATGATGACTGGCCCTACAACAACTGGAGGCAACAAGCGTTTAATGAAGCCACCACCACGAACTTTAATGACGGTTGCTAAAATTACATAAACAACACCTGCAGCCATTAAACCGCCCATGGTCGATGGGATCCCCCAAGTTTGTACGCCGTACATAATAGGTGCGATAAAAGCGAAAGAAGACGCTAGAAAGATGGGGATTTGACGTTTTGTGATTAATTGGAAAAGCAGAGTGCCGATACCAGCGGTAAAGAGTGCAACGTTAGTATCTAGGCCTGTTAGCAAGGGCATTAATACCAGCGAGCCAAAGGCTACGAACAGCATTTGTGCTCCTTGCAAAGGCATTGTCAGGTTTTTCATTATTTCTCTCTTATTTTAAGTAAACCTATCAATGATAACTGTTTTTAATGTTTTGGTATGTGAAGTGGAACATGAAAGTGGGGTTTAGCCTTTAATGAGGATGTCTCTTTATCTCGGCAAAAGTGATAATAGATGTGATACAATTTTATTTATCGAGCCGTCTTTGAATCTAAAACATGTTAAAACTCATTTTACGTACTTTTATTACTGTCTCTTTTCTCGTTGGCTTCTCAACGCATGTTACTGCGGCCGAGGTAAAGTTCCTCGATGAAGGTGTTGTGCCCATCGATTCAAGATCTACGGCACTTAGAAGTCAAGGGATCAAACAAGCCTTTGAAGAAGTGATTTTAAAAAATTCAGGGACTCAGAGCGCGCTTTCAAACGAAGCAATAAAAAAGCAGCTTGGTAATGCGAGCTCATTGATGACGCAATACGGATATTTTGAAGATAATGGTGAACTGTTCTTGAAAGTAAACTTTGACCACAAACGTATTATTGCACTGTTACGAGAAGCGGGGTTGCCAGTTTGGGGCAAACAGAGACCTTTGACTTTAGTCTGGTTAGTTATCAATGAACATGGTGAACGTGAAATAATAAGTGATGCATCTAGCAATGTTAGCCGCCAGGTTTTTGATCGTGAGTCAGCGACTCGAGGCGCGCCAGTGTTGTTTCCGTTAATGGATCTTGATGACTCGATGAAGGTCGGTGTAAATGATATTCGTGGTAACTTTAGCGACAATGTGGCTGATGCCTCTTTACGTTATCAATCCAATTACTTCATCATGGCTGCGATTGAGCCACAAGGCAGTACATACCGTTATCAAATGAGTCTTTACCCACGTGAAAAAGCGCCTCAATCGCTGCAATTAACAGCTGTTATTAATAAGAGTGGCGAGGCTGCTACGATTGATGAGGCTGTTGCCGCTATGGTTGCAGCGACCAGTGAGTATTATGTGGGGCAGTATGCGATAGCCGACTCTGGGGAGCAGAAAACCACCAAGATTTCTTTTGCTGATATATCTGATATGAAGCAATTAGTTGCGATTGAGCGTTACTTAGATCAGCTAAGTGCCATCAAGTCGGCAAGCATTAGCCGTATTGAAGGACAGACGATTGAATTTAATTTGCGGCTTTTTGGTAATGAAGCAGACTTGCATCGATTAATGGCTCTTGACCCTCGAATTGAGTCGGTATCGAGCAATAGCCTGCAAAACTTGGACTATTCAACAATAGAGACCCAAGTTCAAGCTCAGAAAGAGACACAGATCTATTATTGGAAAGGTCAATAACTCCCAATCAAGTGACACACATGCTACCATGTGTGTCTAATATAGAAATATTGCGTCGTTGAGAAGCACCTGAGTGAAGTCAAACTCTCCTTTACAGTTATCATTACCAGTTCATCTACCTGATGATGAAACCTTCAATAGTTATTATCCTGCAGCGGGTAACGATGAGCTTATTCAAAGTTTACAAGCTTGTGCCGAGGGTAGGTCAGAAGGTGCAGTTTTTTTATGGGGTCCAGAAAAGTCCGGACGCACCCATCTTATGCACGCCGCCTGTGCTCATGCAAATGATCTAGGCCGAAGTAGCTTTTATATTCCTTTAGGGATCCATGCGAGTATTTCTACAGCGTTATTAGAAGGCTTAGAGAAACTCGATCTCGTCTGTATTGATGATGTCGATGCGATTGCAGGACACCCTTTATGGGAGGAGGCGATATTTGATCTCTATAATCGGATTTCTGAGCAGAAGACCTGCTCGCTGATTGTTAGTGCAAGTGTTTCACCAAGTGATAGCGGTTTCTCTTTACCGGATTTAGTCTCTCGAATGCAGTGGGGGCTTAATTACCAGCTACAACCTATGGCTGATGAAGAAAAACTCGCGGCACTGCAACGCCGTGCTGCGATGCGAGGCTTACAGTTACCTGAAGATGTAGGGCGCTTTTTATTAAACCGCTTAGCCAGAGATTTAAGAACACTGTTTGACGTGTTAGATAGGCTCGATAAAGCATCTATGGTGCATCAACGTAAATTGACTATCCCTTTTATTAAAGAGATGCTGCGTTTATAAACTGATAACCTAGCTTGATGAACATAAGCTTGATGGGTGTGAGTTTGCTAAACTTAACTTTGTGCTACTAAGCATTATGTTAATAGTTAATAAACAGATATTAAAGCCTCTGCCTAATGAGGCTGAACAGATATAACAAAAAGCCCAGATGAGATGTCTGGGCTTTTTTGTGTCTGCTATTGCTCAAATACAAGTTCTAATCCATGGGCTTAGTGTGTCGGTCTCCACTAAATCTAAGCTTGGGTACAAAAGTAGGCTCTGAGACGTTACCACTTAAGGCTAAAGATTTTTCTATTGCGTTATTGACTGGTGATATGGCTAAGTTATCCGCCCATGATTGTCCTTGCTTCATGGCAATGGGGTCTGGGAGCTGGTTCACTAATGTTGCACCATCAAGGTCAGGCATCATTTGATTGATAACAAATGCAGCGCGATTTTCAAGTTTTGCATCACCAATTCGTCCACGCTGTCCCCAGTTAACACTAATTGAGCTTGCTGTGGGATTATCAGGTTTATCTGTTACGGCTACATCACGCTGGATTGAGTATCTATGACTCATTAAGGCTTCTTCAAACAGCATGGCGGCATCCTCGCGTTTGGTCGAATAGGCGTAATAGTCACTGGCTCTATCGGGAGAGAAGAAACTGGTGATATCTGCAGCGATGTAGGCTTTTTGGGGATCATTAGCCGTTTCCCCTTTAAAGCTGACCTCTGCTAAATTTGTCATTTCCTGGCTATTTAGAGGGTAAAGAGCAGTAAGTTGATCTGATACTAACTGCTTTGCATCACTTCGACGGAAGTAATCATCGAGTAATGTTGGACCTGATAGGCTGGCATGTACACTATTTGGGAAGAAATCGTTGGCGTGAGCCAATTCATGATAGAGCAAGGATGCTAAATCCGGCATCATTTGTTCGGCCGTGCGGTCAACTCTTACATTTCTAGGCGTTATATAGGATGTATAGCTGTTGTTTTTAACATATCGCCATGGCATTAAAAAATTCAAATCATTACCAAAGGCACTTCGATAATCAGGCGCTTCATTAATGGTGTCCCGCTCTTGTGCAAGTAACCATAGATCGTTTGGGTCTAGATAAATTGCCCCAGTGACTACCCAATAAAATGATGGCCTTACATCATAACTAATAACTACAGCGGTTACCGACTGTAATAGTGTTGCAAAATCACTATTCGGATCTAGGTTTTCAAGAAAGTGCTCGAAATTCTCCCCCATCCATTGGTGCGAAACCAATACTCTGTCTAAGATTGCTTGTTTATCTATCCCTGATTTTTGTCCAATCAGAGGCAGGCGTGAAATGTTACAGCTCTGCTGTAACTGATTTGAATAAACGCAGGGTTGTAGTTCGTTTTTATAGGGAGAATCAGCATTATAGGCAAAGGTCTTAGCCACTCTCTCATCGAAATAAGAGGACGTAATAGCTGCCTCTTTCGTGATTAAAAGTTGCACGTCATCGGTTACAGTTTCGCCGTTGATGACAGCAGTGGCTCTAAGGATACTGATGGTGTCTTCGTTGACACTTGGAGCGGTAAGTAAGGCTTGTTCCGGCGTACTGATGTCGACTGTTAAGCTTGGACCCGCTGCTAGACACCAATTAATCTCAGTGGGTGGATTTGTCTCTGGAGTATCAAGCCTAAAGCTAACCGAGTTACCTTCACTTGCTTGATGATCAACACGAGCTGATAATTGTTCTGCACTGGCAGCAGTTAAATTTATTTCGATTGACTCAATATAGGTTATGTCATTTTTACTAGCCGTTACTTCAAATTTGTAACTACCACTTTCGCGGGCGGTAAAGGCTAATACTGGGCTTTTAATACTTTTTAAGGTTAACGTAGGGCCGGATAGTTGAGTCCAGTTAAAGCTAAAGTCACTCACATTATTTCCGTTAAGCGTTACCGTTATTGCTCCTGGTTGCTCGGCAAGGTATTGGTCTTCAGTATAAAAGGTAATCGCTGAGGTTGTTGCAACAGGATTGAGTTCAGTGGGTATATCACACCTAGCTAAACCTTGAGGAATGACGGGAGGAGGAGTGAGCTCTCCAGAGGAGTCATTATTGTTACTACTGCCACCACATGCGGTAAGGCTAATGACACCGATTAACACGTAACCTAAGGACCTTTTCATCTATTTATCCTTTATTCTTTATTCTTATTATGTTCAGCGACAAGCTTTAAATTTATTCATCTGAATATAGCATGTGAGTTGTTGCGCAAACAAAGGGTTGTTTAATAAATTGTTGTCGAATGTCGAATGTCGAATGTCGAATGTCGAATGTCGAATGTCGAATGTCGAATGTCGAATGTCGAATGTCGAATGTCGAA
>NZ_JBRIMD010000016.1:0-112673 GCF_052977325.1 Shewanella sp. 0m-6 | reverse complement strand
ACTGCTGGTATCCCAAACATCAAGTTTAAGCCTGTACAGACTGCTGGTATCCCAAACATCAAGTTTAAGCCTGTACAGACTGCTGGTATCCCAAACATCAAGTTTAAGCCTGTACAAACTGCTGGTATCCCAAACATCAAGTTTAAGCCTGTACAAACTGCTGGTATCCCAAACATCAAGTTTAAGCCTTTACAGACCGCTGGTTTCCCACATATCAAGTACATCAACCAAGCAACGGCTTAATTGAGGATATGACTATGTTTGATTCAATCAAAAAGGCACTTGGTTTTGATAAACCTATTCGTAAAAAAGTACAGTTGCCTGAGGGCTTAAGCCATTTAGAAGTGATCCCAGCTAAAGGTTGGTGGAACTAAGCAAGCGGATAAAAATATTGAGGAGTATGATTATGTTTGATTCACTGATGAAAGCACTTGGATTAGCAAAACCTGCTCGTAAAAAGGTTCAACTGCCGGAAGGACTGAACCATTTAGAAGTTATCCCAGCTAAAGGTTGGTGGAACTATGCAGCTTAGCTAAGTAACTTACTATGTGCTTTACTAAGTACCTCTTAGCAGAAAGGGCTGATTAGTTAAATGACAGAAAAAGGAGCATATGCTCCTTTTTTGTTATCTCAATAAACGTTAACGTCTCAATTTGAGCGCTCACAAAGCGATTGAGGTACCCTGCTTGCCCATAGCTTTACGGTATGCAAGCTGTTTATGAGAGTTAAACAGAGGATAGGCTGCGGGCCCTAATAATGCACCAGCAAACGCCCAACGCCTAACCGGAAGACCAGCTTTAAATGCTGAGTTACCTAAGAAATAGCCCGAACAGATTAATATCAATACCATAGCCAATAGCACTTATCTACACCCCACAACCAATAAGCTCGCCCTTAAAAGGCTGACAACCGATTGCCCATTATATAGACTAAATTAAATGAATGAGAGTGTTTTTTAGGCTATTTGAGTTAAGGCCTGCTTGGGGGCACTAGCTTGAGAACTCAAAATTGAAAGTACTAAATTAAGAGTACTAAATTAAGAGTACTAAATTAAGAGTACTAAATTGATAGTACTAAATTGATAGTGCTCTACATTACGATCTCTAGGTTGAGAGCAACGACTCGAAACAATTGCCCAAAAATAGACTAGTAGAAAATATAAAAGCGGCGCACTTCTCCTTGTAACAGAGATAGTGGCCGCTTTGTAAGGCTATTATGGGGTGTAGCGCTTCAGCCTAACTGAAGAAGCGCGTTCCCTCCTGCGCCATCTGCTTCAGTTTAACAGAGGGCTCAAAACGACTACCATATCTAGACTTGTAATTTTCTAAGATCTTAACTAAGTTAGCAGCGCCTAGCGTATCAATATAATGGAAAGGTCCGCCGAGGAAAGGTGGGAAACCTATACCAAAAATCGCACCAATATCACCATCTCTTGGGCAAGCAATAATGTTCTCCTCTAAGCATCGTACCGCTTCATTTAGCATCTGTACCACACAGCGCTGCGCGACCTCAGTCGCTTCAGTATCAACGCCAGGCTTTAATCCTAGAACCGTATAAACACTTTCATCAACTTGTTTCGCTTTTTTCTTTCCACCATAGAGATAGAAACCTTTACCGTTCTTACGGCCCTTTCTATCGTCGGCTAAAAGCTTATCGAATGCTGCTGGTGCTTTAAATCGTTCACCTAGCTCTTTTTCAAGAATCGGTGAGATTTTAGCACCAACATCAATACCGACTTCATCTAAGAGCGTCATTGGTCCAACGGGGAAACCAAACTTCACCAATGCTTTATCGAGGTGCTCAACGCTCTGTCCTTCTAACAACAGCTGAGCGGCTTCGTTCATATAAAGCGCAAGAATACGGTTTACATAAAAGCCTGCGCCATCTTGAACCACAATCGGTGTTTTACCTTGCTTTTTAGCAAATGCTACTGTAGTTGCAATCGTTTCTGCCGACGTTTTCTCATGGGCAATCACTTCGACTAACGGCATTTTCTCAACCGGCGAGAAATAGTGTAGACCAATAACATTTTCTGGACGGCTAGCCGCCTCAGCAATTTGGCCAATTGGCAAAGAGGAGGTATTTGAAGCAAAAATAGTATGTTCACCACACTCACGCTCTACATCTTTAACCATTTGATGCTTCAGCGCTAAGTCTTCAAAAACAGCCTCGACAACAATATCCGCATCTTTAATGCCTTTATATTCTGTCGTGGTTGTCATCAACGCCATCAAATTATCGCGAACGGCAGGTGTCATATGGCGGCGTTTAACACCTTTGTCTAGCAGTTTGTACGCATATGCCAATGCGTTACTCAGCCCTGTTTCGCTGATATCTTTAACTCGAGCAGGGATCTTAGCCTTAGTTGTCGTCACCGAGGCAATTCCACCACCCATTAGTCCACCACCAAGTACCATGACCTTATTGACTTGCTTAGGCTCTACATCACCGGCGCCAGTCTCTTTTTTCATCTCAGTGGTCGCAAAAAAGATACTACGCAGCGCTTCCGATTCTTTCGACATCACAAGTTCGGCAAAATGACTCGCTTCAACTTCAAGCCCTTTGACCATGCCCTTAGCCATGCCTTGGCGCACACAGTCAATTATTTTTGCCGGAGCGGGATAATTACCTTGGGTCTTTTTCGCGACTTGCTTTGCGGCTTGATCGAAAATAATGTTACGACCAGCACTTGTCCCTTCAAGCATTTTATTCATCAATGACTGTTGCTTTTTCTTCGCAGGGCGTTTGCCCGCTAAAGCCATTTCTACAGCTGTACGCAGTAAAATTGAATCAGGCACCGCATCATCAACCAAGCCCATTTTTAATGCTTGTTTAGGGCGAAGTTGCTTACCGGTTAACATCATATCAAGCGCAGTGGTTACGCCAACCAAACGCGGTAAACGCTGGGTACCGCCGCCGCCAGGAAGTAAACCTAATTGAACTTCAGGTACGCCCATCATGGTTTTTGGGTTAAGTGAACATACTCGCTTATGACAAGCTAAAGCGAGCTCTAAGCCACCACCTAAGCAAGCGCCGTTAATAGCAGCTACAACTGGGATCGATAAACTTTCAAGTTCATTAAATACCACATGGCCCTGCTGAGATAACTGCTTTGCATCTGCTGCAGTTTCACAAGCATCAAGCATAGAAATATCGGCACCAGCAACAAACGAGTCCTTTTTACCCGAGACTAATACCAAGCCTTTAATGTTAACATCAGCTTTGATTTCAGCGAGTACATCACTGATTTCAGGTCCGAATTCACTGCGCAGGGTATTCATGGTTTCGCCTGGTACATCCATAGTTAAAATGGCAATACCGTCATCGCGACGCGTTAAATTAAATGTCTTTTCCATGTGATTAATCCACCTCTACTATCATTGCTGCACCTAAGCCACCCGCAGCACATGCTGTTGCGAGACCCGTTCCACCACCACGTCGTTTAAGCTCATGACAAACTTGCGTCACCAAACGTGTGCCAGTAGCGGCAAATGGATGACCATAAGCTAACGAGCCACCAAGCACGTTAAACTTACTCATGTCGATGTCACCAATCGCACGGTTGCGCCCCAGTTTTTCTGCAGCAAATTTCTTCGAACCGAACATCTGCATATTGGCTAGCGTCTGCGCCGCAAACGCTTCATGCATCTCAATCAAGGTTAAATCTTCAAGTTCCATCCCCGCACGTTTAAGCGCGAGTGGTGTTGCATATGAAGGTCCCATTAGCATGTCTTGCCAAACATCGATGGCTGTAAAAGCATAACTCTTGATATAGCCAATCGGTGTGTAACCTAACGCTTTAGCGCGGCCTTCACTCATCAGCAATACCGCTGATGCGCCGTCTGTTAATGGTGTACTGTTAGCAGCTGTCACTGAGCCGTGTTTACGGTCAAAAGCTGGACGCAGCTTAGCGTAAGACTCAAGGGTTGAGTTCTCACGAATATTATTATCACGGTCGATAAATGACTTATAAGGCGGGACATGTGCTGCCATCACTTCTTCAGCCAATTTACCTGCATTCCAAGTTTCCGTTGCAAGTGTATGTGAACGGTGAGCTAATGCATCTTGGTCGGCGCGGCTGATATTGTAAGTCTTTGCCATTTGCTCCGCAGTTTGCCCCATAGACAAGCCAGTCGAATACTCAGCAACTGCCGGTGGCACTGGCAGTAAATCTTTGAGGCCTAAGCGGCGAAAAATAGCGAGTTTTTGGCCAAAACTGCGTGCTTTATTTAGATCAACTAAAGCGTGAGCCAGTCTTTTTGAGACGCCTATTGGTACTACAGAAGAAGAGTCTGCCCCACCAGCAATACCGATATCCATATTACCCGTCATGATCGACTCGGCCACGTTGACGGTGGATTGAAAACTGGTCGCACAAGCACGTGTGACACTATAAGCATCAGTACTGACATCCATACCGGTGCCTAGCACAATTTCACGAGCAATATTGGGCGCAGCTGGCATTAGCACAACTTGCCCATAAACAAGCTGCTGGATCTCTTTAGGATTAAGCTCTGAACGAGAAAGCAGTTCGTTAACCACCATCTTGCCCATATCTAACGCAGACACCCCATGAAAAGCCGTAGCTTGTTTTGCAAATGGTGTACGTAAACCCGAAACAATCGCGATTCTCTCGCCTCGCGCATTCGTCACCTGTTGTCTATCACTCATTTTTCGCCCTCTTATTCTGCTTGCTAACCTATGGCTGCACGCTTTCTTATATCCTTGAGAAACCTATTTGCCTTCAATTAAACAGGTCTGACCATTTAAAGTGTGATCTGATTCTAACTTCTTACTGAAAAGTTTTAAACACTTGTTTGTTTTTTTGCCTTAAATATATCCAAAACTTTTTAATTAACAAATATTAATGGATAAAAACTCAATAACTGTTGTCTATGTTTTTACTCATTAACGATTAAATGTAGCAAAAAAGGACGTTCTTAAAGGGGACTTTGGTCATGCCAATATGATGACTTATCAGCCTAACGGTAAATTGGCACTAGCCAAACCCTTAAGGAATTTTCTACTATGTCGTTGGTCTATATCTAACTAACTTTAAATAAACCGAGTAGCATCATGCCTTTGAGTCGATTTCACGCGTTACGCGAATACTTAAATACTGTCATTCTAGGACAGCCTATTCTCACCGAGAATCTACTAATTGCATTAATTGCCGATGGGCACCTATTGGTCGAAGGCCCACCAGGCCTTGCCAAGACCCGCGCAGTAAAAGCACTGTGTGATGGCGTCGAAGGGGATTTTCACCGTATTCAATTTACCCCGGATTTGTTACCAGCGGATTTAACCGGTACCGATATTTACCGTGCTCAAACGGCAACCTTTGAATTTGAAGCGGGCCCAATTTTTCATAACCTTATCTTGGCCGATGAGATTAACCGTGCGCCAGCCAAAGTACAGTCAGCTTTATTAGAAGCAATGGCTGAAGGGCAAGTCACAGTGGGTAAGCACAGCTATCAACTGCCAGAACTTTTTTTAGTGATGGCGACACAAAACCCACTAGAAAACGAAGGTACCTATCCGTTACCTGAGGCACAACTAGACCGATTCTTAATGCATTTGAATCTAGATTACCCAAGCGCAGAAACTGAATTTGAGATCATGCGTATGTCTCGTAATGAGGCGCTTAAACAAGAAATGCCCCGCGTTGAGCCCATTATTCAAGCTGATATTTTTGCCGCCAGAGAGCACGCATTACAAATTTATCTCGCTGAGCCACTAGAGAAATACATCGTCGATATCATTATGGCGACACGCAAGCCTGAGGCTTATAGCCAGGAACTTGCCAGCTGGCTTGAATACGGCGTGAGCCCTCGTGCAACCTTATCAATTGAGCGCTGCGCGCGAGCACGTGCCTACCTGTACGAACGAGACTTTGTTTCACCCGAAGATATTCAAGCCGTTGCGCCTAACGTGCTGCGCCACCGCCTGCTATTGAGCTATCAAGCACAAGCTGATGGCGTCAGTGCCGACGATGTGATCAATCATATTCTTTCTCAAGTCGCGGTCCCTTAATGGTCAATACACAGCTGCCATTGTTTAGCGATGGCATTAATATTACTGAAAAAGAGTTACTTGCTTGCCAAAGTCTAGCGAAAGCTTTGCCAGAAAAACGCTCAAAAGCCAAAGCCAGTCTATCAGGCCATCGCGCCAGCTTGATTAAGGGCCGAGGCATGGAGTTTGCGGAGGTGCGTCACTACCAAAGCGGTGATGACGTTCGCACCATTGATTGGCGTGTCACGGCAAGGACTGGCAAAGCGCACACCAAGTTATTTGTTGAAGAGCGCGAACGCCCTGTTCTGCTATTGCTCGATCTTAGCCATAGTCTCTATTTTGGCTCGAGCTTAATGTTGCAATCTGTTCAAGCCGCTCACCTTGCCACGACACTTGGTTGGAGCGCGATATTACACGGTGACCGCTTAGGAGCATTAATTGCCACCGAAGAGGAGCATATCGAGCTTAAACCAAGAAGTCGCCAACAAGGCATATTGCAAGTTATCTCTGCCATAAAAAAACTGCATGAAAATCAACTGAGAAATATTGCTGAGCAAGAACCAGAGCCCGATCATTTAGCTAAAGCTTGTCAAAGATTACGTCGGCTTGCCAAACCAGGTTCATTAATCTGGATAATCTCCGACGGTAGTCATTTTACGCCCGGATGCTTAGCTGCCCTATCGGACTTAAAACGTCACTGTGATATGGGGGCCTTTTTAGTCACCGATCCACTACGTCAAGGCCAATTGTCACTGCCTAAGCACTTTCAGCTGCCTGTGAGAGAGGGTTCAAAAGAGCTCATTATTGACAGAAACAGTTACGAGCAATGGCTAGCTAATCAACAAAATTTACAAAACCAATTTATTGAAATGATGCAAAAGCTTAATGTTGAAACCCGTATTATCGATGCAGGGCAACGCCTTAATCAGCAATTAGGGACGCTTAGATAAATGACCAATCCTGTTAATCCCGCACTTGCCTCGATGCAAGATATTCAAACACCTGTCGAAATAGGCCTCTGGCCATTAGCATACGGTTATTGGCTTGCACTGTTTAGCATCTTGGTGCTTGTTATGCTTGCCTGTGTCTGGCTAATAAAGCGTCGTCAACACCGTGCAGCAAAACGTGCTGCATTGGCTGAACTGGCCACACTCGATATTCACAATCAGCAATATGCCTCAGAGGTTAGCAGCTTGCTAAAGCGGGCCGCCATGAGCTATTGGGCTCGTAGCCAAGTTGCCCAACTCAGTGGTGATGATTGGTATCAGTGGCTTAACGCGCAAGTGACGACTCCTCAAGATGAACTGTGCCGATTACTAGCGACGCGTTTTCAGCCATCAAGCCTCAGCGATAAAGACAAGCAAGCGCTTAAGTTACATGCTCAAAACTGGTTAAAAGCCGCCTTACCGCTTACCAATAAGCAAGGTAAAACACACAATGAAATTAACAACGAGGTAAGCCCATGTTAACGCTTGCCTGGCCATTACTATTGCTACTGTTACCTCTACCGCTCATTTTTAGAAAGAAGCAGCAGACACAACAGCTTGGCGGCCATTTAATTTTGCCCGGTGCCAGCTTACCTAATCAAGTCGCTGCGACCGAAAAAAGCCAGGGTACTCGTAAACGCTATTGGATTGTATGGTGCTTACTCGTGTTAGCCTGCGCCCGCCCTTTATGGGTTGGTGAAGCCATTGAGCTACCCAGTAAAGGCCGTGATCTAATGTTATCGGTCGATCTCTCTGGCAGTATGCAAATAGAGGATATGGTGCTGGACGGTAAAGCCGTTGACCGTTTTACCCTTATTCAACATGTGATCAGTGACTTTATTGAGCGTAGAAAAGGCGACCGAATAGGGCTTATCCTGTTTGCTGACCATGCATATTTGCAATCTCCGTTAACCCAAGATAGACGCACCGTTGCGCAATACTTAAAAGAAGCGCAAATCGGCTTAGTCGGTAAGCAAACCGCTATAGGCGAAGCCATCGCACTTGGGGTGAAACGCTTTGACAAAGTCCTGCAGAGTAATCGCGTCTTAATCTTACTGACTGATGGCTCAAACAACGCTGGAGCAATTTCTCCCGAGCAAGCGACGCAAATCGCCGAGAAAAGAGGGATCACTATTTACACCATAGGAGTGGGTGCAGATGTCATGGAGCGCCGAACCCTATTTGGTAAAGAGAGGGTCAATCCATCAATGGATTTAGACGAATCTCAATTACAGAAAATTGCTAAAACAACCGGTGGCCAATATTTTAGAGCACGCAATACCCAAGAGCTTGAGCAGATCTATCAAGTGATAGATACCCTTGAACCCGTGACTCGAGATCAATTAAGTTATCGACCACAAGCAGAACTATTTTACTGGCCGCTATGTCTGGCGCTGTTAACCTCGATTTTCATATCACTGAGTCAGGTCTCATTGTTTCGAACAAAATCGATTAGAACCAAGTCTAACCCAATCAAAGGAGGACGTTAACCATGCATTTTTTACGTCCTGAATGGTTCCTTGCGCTGATCCCATTAGGCTTGCTACTGCTGTTTTTATATAGAAGTAAAACCGCAAGCTCTAGCTGGAACCATTATATTGCACCACATCTGGCTAAAGTACTGGTTGGTGGTTCGATTAAGAAAAAACACAATAACATTACTTATTTGGCTATCGCATGGCTTATCGCAGTATTTGCATTATCCGGCCCCGCCTTTGAGAAAAAAGCACTGCCGGTATTTGAGTCAGCTCAAGGGCGAGTTATCGTTATGGATATGTCACTGTCGATGTATGCTAATGACCTAGCTCCTAACCGCTTAACTCAAGCAAAGTTTAGAGCAACGGATCTTATCGATGAATTGCCTGACGGTGAAACAGGTTTAATTGCCTATGCAGGTGACGCATTTACCATTAGCCCACTAACGCGAGATAAAGCGACCCTGCTTAACCTTTTACCCACACTAACCCCTAGCATTATGCCAATTAAGGGGTCAAACCTTGAAGCAGCTATCACTCAGGCGCAATCTTTATTAAGTCAGGGTGGGCATGTTCGAGGTGATATTATTTTATTTACTGACGGGATCACTAGTACTCAATTTAAGCGCGCCGAGTCGGTACTAAAAGGCAGTCCATATCGGCTAGCGATTATTGCGTTTGGTAGCCAACAGGGCTCACCGATAAAGCTACCCGATGGTCAGCTATTACGTGATAACGCCAATCAAATTGTTGTCGCTAAAACAGATTATGCCCTGCTAAAAGAGTTAGCGACCGACGCTAACGGCATACTAGTGCCAAGCCGAGCTGACGGTTCGGGGATCACTCAAATAAAGCAATGGCTCGCCACGACACAAGACACCAAAGCCAGTGATCTTGAAGGCGAAACATGGCAGGACTTAGGGCCCTATTTTGCGCTACTACTGCTATTACCTGCCCTACTGAGTTTTAGAAACGGTATGATTGCCACCTTTGCCCTGCTTCTGCTTATCCAGCCCAGTGAGCAAGCCTATGCCAGTGCATGGGACGACCTGTGGCAAACCCAAGATCAGCAAGCCATGCAGGCTTACCAAGCTGATGACTATCAAACTGCTGCAGCGCAATTTGTCGACCCACAATGGCAAGCGAGTGCGCTTTATAAGGCGGGCGAATACGAGCAAGCACTCAGCGCATTTGAGCAAGATAGCTCAGCCAATGGTTTATATAATCAAGGCAATGTCTTAATGCAACTGGGCCAATACGAGCAAGCGCAGCAGCGCTACCAGTCAGCCTTAGATAAGAAACCGCAGTTTGATGCAGCGCAGAGTAACTTAGCGTTAGCTAAAAAGCTCCAACAGCAACAAGAACAACAAAATAGTGATCAGCCTGAGCAGCAACCAAAAGATGACCAGTCGCAACAAGACCCATCTCAACAAGACAAGTCACAAGATGGCCAATCAGACAGTGAGCAATCCAAAGATGAGCAATCCAAAGATGAGCAATCCAAAGATGAGCAATCCAAAGATGAGCAATCCAAAGATGAGCAATCTAGTGATAATCAACCACAAGACAGCCAATCTCAAGAGCAACAGTCACAGCAGTCTGAGGATAAAGGTGAGCAAAGTTCACCTTCTCAACAAGAACAAGATCAGCAAGCGTCTGAACAACAAACCTCGAATCAAACTAAGGCTGATAACGATGCTGAGATGCAGGCTGAGGCTGAGGCTGAGGCAGACTCAATAACACAAAACGCTGAGGCAGATAAAGCGCAAGAGCAACAAGATCAATCAGCAAAAGCAGAGGCACAGGCCAATCAAGACGCTGGCCAGCCAGAAGCAGGATCGGAGCAAGCAGTTGCAAGCACAATCGTAACGGATGAGCCTTTACCACCAGAAATGGAACGAGCTCTTCGTGCAATCGCTGATGATCCCCAAGTCTTACTGCGTAATAAAATGCAACTTGAATACCAGAAACGTCGCCAACAAGGCATCAATTCTAAGGAAATCGAACAGTGGTAATACGGCATATTTTTCTTTTAGCGATCATCGCCATTACAACCGCTTTTCCAGCGAGCGCGATAACCCAACTGCAAGCCTCTGTTGACCGTAATCCGGTGATGGAAGGAGAGACCTTGGTACTGACTGTAACTGCTGATGACGATCTCAACAGTGGCAAACTCGATACCTCATCACTGCTGAAAGACTTTATTGTTGGCCGAACCAGTATCAGCCGCAGTAAAAAAATCATGAACTTTGATGCCAGTAACGAAACGCGTTGGCAGGTACTGCTTTCACCTAAAAACAGCGGAAACCTAGTCATTCCTGCATTTAATATCGAGGGTATTAGCTCTAACCCCATCTCTTTATCTGTATTGAAAACAGGCTCTCAGCCCCAACAGATGCAAGATATCTTTATGCGAGCAAATATCTCTAGCGATGAGGCCTATGTAGGCCAAATGCTAACGTATAAGGTGAAGCTCTATTTAGCGCTAGAGCTACAACGTGGCGTGCTAAATGCCCCTGATCTTGAAGGTGCACAAATAAAGCAGCTTGGAGAAGATAAAGACAGCACTGAAATTGTTAATGGTCGTCGTTATCGGGTGATTGAACGCAATTATGCCATTATTGCCGACCAACCTGGTGAGCTGACCATTACAGGCGCCAGTTTCTCGGGTGACGTGCTAGTCCAATCAAGACAGAGCGGTGCCATGTTCTCATTTAATGAAAGCCGACCAACACAAACTCAAGCACCTAAAATGACGGTGCTGATCAACCCTATGCCAGCGGATTATCATGGTGAATGGTTGGTCTCTGATCTCGTGGTATTAAAAGAGGATTGGCCTGAGACTGCAACTGAATATAATGTTGGTGAGCCAATTACTCGCACCATCACCTTGCTCGCATCAAATACCGATGAAACGAGTTTACCAGACATTGTCATGCTAACCCCGAAGGCACTGAAAACCTACCCAGAAAAAGCGCAGCGCAATACGTTCCTTCGCGACAACCAAATGGTGTCTCAACTCACTCAGACCACTGCGATTGTAGCGACAAGTCCAGGTACTTACACCCTGCCTGAAATTACAGTGCCATGGTGGAATCCACACCTCAACAAACAGCAGTTTGCCACCTTGCCTGCCCGCACGATTGTCGTAAAAGGTGATACTGCTATGGCGCCTATTGAGCAGCAAGTGATACAAACGCCGACCAATAATAGCAGTAGTGGGTTTTGGCCTTGGTTATCTCTAGCCTTAGGTACCCTTTGGCTTATAACACTTGCACTGTGGCTTAACGCCCGTAAAAATCGGAGCGAACATGCCGACACAGACGCTAAGCCAATCATCGCGAAACCAAGCAATACCTTATCTGCTCTGCAAGCAGCCTGCCGCGCAAAAGATGCCACTCAAGTCCTAAACGGCCTTACTCGCTATTACACTGAGTTATATCGACAGCCAATGTCTCTAAGTCAAATTTCGATGACTGACTCTGTGATAGCTAACGCGATTGAACAAATGCAGCGAGCTGCATACAGCCCGAGCAAACTCACTAACAATATCGATTTTGCCCAGCTGTTATCCGTTGTCAGAAAAGCAGCACCGAATACTCAAGCTAAATCATCGGCGTTAGTCAAGCTCAACCCCAGTTAAATCGATTGGGTAACTGACTCCTTAAAAAGACGCTTATATATAAGCGTCTTATTGTTTTTAGCCCTAATGCTATGTCCTCATAGCTTGCTTTTACACCGTTACACATAACCATTTACACCGCTAAACTTAACCATTGGTATTCCAACTTGAACGAGGTTAAGCTGTGTTTTATTGATCCAGTTAGAAAAAATAAAAATGTTTGAGAGTTGGCGAAACAAAAAGTCGAAGTCCACGGTCTCTTCAGACATGGTTAGTAAACAACGACGATACGATAGCCTTGTCAGGGCACTTCATGCCGATATTTACCGTTTCGCCTACTGGCTATGCGGCGATAAACATATCGCAGAAGATATCACCCAAGAAACGTTTCTCCGTGCTTGGCGATCTCTTGACTCTTTAAAAGATGAGAAAGCCGCTAAAGCTTGGTTGATCACTATTTTACGTCGAGAAAACGCTCGCCGTTTTGAGCGTAAGCAGTTTAATTACTCCGATATAGAACAAGAATTTATTGAAGATACTTTTTCGGGCAGTACCGAAGAACATGTAGAACAACATTTAATACAGCGACAAATTTCTAAGTTAGAACTTGAATATCGAGAACCACTATTACTACAAGTTATTGGTGGCTTTAGTGGTGAAGAGATCGCAAAAATCCTCGACTTGAATAGAAATACCGTTATGACACGTTTATTTAGAGCGAGAAATCAGCTGAAAGATGTACTTGAACAACCAAAACACAGGGGTCAATCCAATGGATGAGCTTACGTTTCGTCGCCAGGCCTACAGTGAACCCAATAACCAAGATCCTGACTTTCTCGATGCTGCGATGGAGTCAGTAGAAAGGGAGGCCTTTTTAAACGATCTAAAAGGGTTAGACAATAAAATCGAGCGAGCATTAAGCATCGATGTTCCCGATGATCTAGCGGCAAAGTTACTGTTAAGACAACAGCTACAACATCATCACTCACAGCGCCGCAAAACCGGTTTTGCCTTTGCACTGGTGGCTTCGGTCGCATTTTTAGCGGGCATGACGTTTACGTTAATGAGAATGGGGCCCGTAGATCTTAGTCAACACGCCTTAGCCCATGTGCATCATGAAGATAAAGCCCTGCGTATTGATCAAAATGTACAGTTTCAAGATGTAAACTTTCAACTTGCTTCTCTTGGCGGGCAAAACGATATGAGGTTTACCCAGCAACCGGGTAAAGTCTTTTACAGCACTTACTGTGACTTTCAAGGTGTACAAAGCCTTCATTTAGTCATGCAAGGTGAACAAGGTAAAGTGACCCTGTTTATCGTACCGCTAGAAGATCGCATGGTGCTTGAAGAAGCCTTTGCTGATAACAAATACAAAGGAATGGGCTTTGCGACAGACAACGCATACATGTTACTCGTCGGTGAACAAAGCCAAGATCTTAATTACGTTAAAAACGAAATTAAGCAAACTTTCATCTAAATCTCTTCACAACCAATGATGCTCAAAGTGCATCATTGGTTAGATCTTCATCACATATCCCTCCTTTATTGAGCCTTAGCTCATAAATCTGCTAGCATAGCGCCCACATAAATAGAAAAGAAAAGAAGCGTGAACCACACATGACAATTGAATTACCCGTTTTAATTACTTTTATCGCCTATCTCGCTTTGATGATGGGCATAGGTTTATGGGCTTATAGAGCAACAGATTCTGTAGACGATTATATTTTAGGTGGCCGCGGTATGGGCCCTGCTGTAACTGCACTCAGTGTGGGTGCATCCGATATGTCTGGCTGGCTACTTCTTGGCTTACCTGGCGCGGTCTATCTAGGCGGATTAGGGGAAGCCTGGATTGGCATCGGTTTAGTTTTTGGTGCTTGGCTCAATTGGCTATTTGTCGCGAGACGTTTGCGTGTTTATACGCAATTTACTGATAACGCCCTCACGCTACCTGACTTTTTTGAAAAACGTTTCGAAGATAAGCAAGGCACATTAAAGCTGGTTTCAGCTATTACTATCTTAGTATTCTTTACCTTCTATGCTTCATCAGGCATGGTTGGCGGCGCCATTTTATTTGAAAAAGTATTTGGGCTCGATTACACCTTAGCGCTGCTGATCGGCTCTACCATTATCGTAAGCTATACCTTCATTGGTGGATTTTTAGCCGTTAGCTGGACTGACTTTGCCCAGGGCTGCTTAATGCTGGTTGCGCTCCTAATCGTTCCGGTGGCCATTTTTAGCCTTCCTGAAACACAAGTTGGTCTAGAGAACATCGATCCCGCTATGTTGTCTTTGTTTAATGAAAATACCACTTTTATTGGCTTTATATCGCTAATAGCATGGGGACTTGGCTATTTTGGTCAACCACATATTCTTTCGCGCTTTATGGCTATCGCGTCGCCTGATGATATTCCTGTATCACGCCGCATCGCAATGAGCTGGATGCTACTAGCATTATTAGGTGCTTTAGCAACTGGTATTGCAGGTAGTCTTTACTTTGCGGCCGAGCCATTATCAAATCCTGAAACGGTATTCATTCACCTCGCGCACGCCGCCTTTAACCCATGGATTGGTGGTTTACTTATTGCCGCTATCTTGTCGGCGATTATGAGTACTATCGACTCGCAGCTTCTAGTGTGCTCTAGTGTTGTCACTGAAGATTTCTATAAAAAATGGTTACGTCCTCAAGCGCAAAGCAAAGAGCTTATGTTAGTCGGTCGTATTGGCGTATTGGCCATTGCTGTTATTGCAGGTATTGTTGCCCTTAATCCAGATAGTAGCGTGCTTGGTCTTGTGAGCTATGCATGGGCCGGTTTTGGAGCCGCATTTGGTCCTGTTGTATTACTTTCACTATTTTGGCGTAACTATAGCCGCAATGGCGCTATCGCTACCATCATTGTTGGCGCGCTTACCGTTGTGATTTGGAAGCAACTCACTGGCAGCATTTTCGACATCTATGAAATTCTACCTGGATTTATTTTAGCCACACTTGCAGGTGTACTCGTCAGTAAAATGCAAAGCCCTTCAGAGGCTATTAAACAGCAGTTCGATAGCTTCGAAGCTAAGCTATCGCAGCAATAGCGAACTAAAGCAGATAAAAAGCGTACACTTGTACGCTTTTTTTATTTTTATCAACAACCTCCTAAACACCCCACCCGTTACATTCCATTAACGCACAATCAAACCAACTCATATGCCCAAGCCTATGCTAGCTATACTTTCTATAGCCAGTTTCAATTGCGCTGTTAATTTAACCGCCATAAAAACGCGCAACAATTAACTAATAATCAACAATAAAACGATTCTGGTCGGAGTTGTTAGCTTGCTCACATCTCCCTACTATGCACTGGTCTAATAAGTGGATCTTGCCGCTAATCATGAATTAGCCCCCAATAAGCAAGACCAAAATATAATAGAGATGATAATAATGAAGAATTTCAACAAGACTCTTATTGCTGTATCAGTAGCTCTAGTAAGCACTCAAACAATGGCTGCGGGCTTCCAAATTAACGCCCAATCGGCAACAGGTGTTGGCCGTGCATTCGCCGGTGACGCAGTGATAGCCGATAACGCATCAGTACTTTCACGTAACCCAGCAGCTATGGCATTGTTTGATGAGAAACAACTTTCAATGGGCTTAACTTATGCTGACGTACAAGTTGAAGTTCAAGATGTATTTGTTAACTCAAACCTAGGTGAACTCCATTACGGCAGCATAGATGATGGTGCCGAAGCGAAAATAATTCCGAACTTTTACTATGTTAGCCCAGTAAACGATAAATTCGCTTACGGTGTTGCTATGTTCAGTAACTTCGGTACAGGTACCGATACTACCGATTTGTCAAACAACATCGTTGCAGGTGCAATACCCGCTCCTATTGATCTGCTTGGTAAGACTGAAGTGACAACTATCAACTTCAATCTAAGCGCATCATACCGCATCAACGATAACTTGAGTGTGGGAGCAGGTCTTGATGTGATCTATGGCTCTGGCACGTTAACGCGTGGTGGTGCAATGCCAACACCTGAAGGACCACAACATTTAGAGCTCGTTGATGTAGATGCAGAAGGTATCGCTTTTGGTGGTATTGTCGGCGCTGTATATGAAATCAATGCAGACAACCGTTTTGGTATGAGCTACCGCTTCAGCCCAGAGTTCAGCGCCGACGGTACTGTGATATTCGCTGGCACGCACTACGAAGAGATCAACATTCCGCTTCCAGATATTTTCCAAGTTGCAGGTTTCCATCAGCTAACAGAAAAGTTTGCATTGCATTACACAGCGCAGATGACCACTTGGGGAGATTTCCACGAAATCACTGTTACCGATCCTTCTGAAGCTCAACTAAAAAAATATGCTTGGGATGACTCTTGGTTATTCAGTGTTGGTGGTACATATACTCTAACTGACACATGGACACTGCGTGCTGGTTACATGTTTGACCAAGGCGTAGTCGGTGAAGTCAGCTCAATCTCTATTCCAGATTCAGACCGTCAGTGGTACACAATGGGCGCGACTTACAACCTCTCTAAAAACACCAGTTTAGACTTTGGTATTGCATTTGTTCGCGGTGAAGAAACCAACCTTACAGAACAAAGCTCTGTATTAGGCTTAGTAGGTAACCTAAACCCAGCTCTAGGCGATGATTTAAGTACTGTACATGCGACAACTACATCAAACGCAACGTACTACTCTATCCAGTACAACTACAAGTTCTAAGCTAAACACTTAACAGTAAAACTGCTTGTGTTTTAAAAGCCGCATATTAATGCGGCTTTTTTATTGCCTTTAGTCTATCGCCCTGAGTTCTGATGAATCCCATATACTGATGAAAACTTATTCATTGTCTTAACCAGCTATTCCCTGCTAACTTAACAGTACTGGCAATCACTCTGAGTACTTTATGTCTAAGCACAACGCCCTACCCGCCCTTATTCTTGGTGGTTTACTCTGCTTTGGCCTGATAATGTCAGCGAGTACCGTTGGCGATAAACTGATTAAGATGAAAGCGATGGATCGAACGGTCACCGTAAAAGGCTTAGCCGAAAAAGAGGTGCGAGCAAACATTGCTATTTGGCCAATTCGATTCAGTGAGGTCGATAACAATCTCAATGACCTTTACCAGACAGTGCAGAGCAAAACGAACAAGGTCGTCGAATTCTTACAGCAGCAAGGCTTTAGTGACAGTGAAATAACCGTTGCGCTACCTGCAATTGAAGACAGACAAGCCCAAGGTTATGTCGATCCAAATGTTAAATACCGTTACGCCGCTAAAATATCTATTTCTTTATATACTGACAAAGTCGATTTACTGCTTAAAACCCGCACTAATATGTTGAGCCTAGTTAAAGACGGCATTGCCATTTCCGATCAAGACTACAATAGTAAAGCGCAGTTTTTGTTTACAGAGCTAAACAGAGTCAAACCAGAAATGATTCAATCTGCCACTCAAAATGCACGCCAAGTCGCAGAAAAATTTGCCAAGGACTCTAATTCCAAGCTAGGTAAAATTAAAAAAGCGACGCAAGGACAATTTAGTATTAACGACAGAGACAGCAATACTCCCTACATCAAAAAAATCCGTATCGTGTCAACATTGACCTACTACCTTAACGATTAAGTTAGCAAGCTGAAAAACATCCATCGCATTTTTCTAATGAATAGTTATTGCAGTTAGCCACCTCTTCCATTAGAATTATTGCATGGATTGATTTTGACGTATAATAATTATGAAAAAAACACTATTGGGTTATCTCTTATTAGGCTCTATCCCCTTCATCAGCATCCCTGCAGCAGCTGAAAGTAAGCAGCTCGAGTCTATAACGGTGGCAGCAAAGAGCTATGCTAATTGGGTATCTCTTGACGCAATTGTGGAGCCAACTCAATCCGCGACCGTCTCAGCCCAAACTTCTGGTCGAATTATCAATCTTAACTATGATATTAATGATTTCGTACCTGAAGGCGCGGCTTTACTCGAGATCACCAATAAAGAGCAAGGTGCACAACTTGCTGCTGCCGAAGCTGATTACGCCAAAGCCAATGCACTTAACACAGAAGCTCAACTGCAGCTTGAACGCTATCAACAGCTATTCCCCAAAGGCGCCATTTCAAAAGGGGAAATGGATGAAGCAGAGGCCAATGCCAAATCAACCAAACAGGCGGTTAGCGCGGCTAAAGCACAAATAACTCAAGCAACAGAGTCGTTAAAATACACGATTGTTAGCGCACCTTTTTCAGGCGTTGTAACCCAAAGACATGTAGAGCAAGGTGAAACCGTCAGTCCTGGACAGCCACTCTACTCTGGCTACTCAGTCAACCAAATGCGCGCCGTCACCCAAGTTCCTCAACGTTATATCGAAGCACTAAAACAGCAGCCCGTGTTCAAGTTAACCTTAGATAACGGCCAACAGTTCGACGTAGATACCCCGACTCTGTTCAGTTTTGTTGACCCTCAAAGTCGCAGCTACAAAGTGCGTATACCACTGCCTCAAAACACTCAGGGCGCATTCCCAGGAAGCCTTATCAAAGCGCAGTTTATCAGTGGCAGTCGACAGGCTATTTTCATTCCTCAATCGGCATTACTGACTATGAATGAGCTCAGTGCCGTTTATATTCAGCAAAATGACACCTGGGTACTCAATCAAGTGAGGTTGGGCCAGACCGATAACGCAATGGTTGAGATCCTTGCGGGCTTATCCGATGGCGATATTGTCGCAAAAGATGCCTATCAGGCACTACTAATGCTTAAGCAAAGTCATAAACCATAAAACCTAATCGAATCTAGCCGAAGAGCTTTAAGGAAGACCTGTCATGCAAACTCAAACTAAATTAGGTATTTCTGGACGCATTGCTAGCGCTTTTCAATCCAGTGCTATCACGCCATTATTAGCTCTGTTGGGCTTATTGTTTGGACTTTTTGCAGTCTTAGTCACGCCCAAAGAGGAAGAACCCCAAATCGATGTGACCTTTGCCGATGTGTTTGTGCCTTTCCCCGGCGCAACACCACGCGAAGTCGAGAGCCTGGTTACTTTGCCAATCGAACAGGTGATCTCAGAAATTAAAGGTATCGATACCCTCTATTCGTTTTCACAGCCAGACGGCGCACTGTTTATTGTGGTATTTGAAGTCGGAATTGAGCGTAATGACGCCATTGTGAAATTGTACAATCAACTCCACTCTAACCTCGACAAATTCCCCCTAAAGGCGGGTGTCGGCGAGCCACAAATTAAGCCTCGTGGAATTGATGATGTGCCCATTGTCAGCCTCACCCTATGGTCCAAACAGCCTCAAGTCTCTGCTGAGCAACTCACTCATATTGCCAACGGCTTAGAAACTGAAATTAAACGTATTGCAGGTACCAGAGAGATTAACTCGGTAGGCGAGCATCAGCTGACACTAAACGTCAGAATTGACCCGCTGAAGATGAACTATTACGGTGTTTCTTTTGATGAAATAAACCAAAGTCTCAGTAGCAACAACCACATTTCGATGCCCGCCTCTCTCGTACAAGGAAACCAAGAAATTAAGGTACAGGCAGGCCAATTCCTACAAAATATTGAAGATGTAAAACAGCTAGTCGTTGCGGTTAAACAAGATAGCGGCGGTCAAGCGGCTCCTGTTTATCTTGCCGATCTGGCGGATATCACCCTTAAATCAAACATTCCGCTAAAAAGTGCCTGGCATGGCGATAAGCAAGATATTTACCCCGCGGTGACCATCGCCATAGGTAAACAGCCAGGCAAAAATGCGGTCGATGTTGCCAACGCAATTTTAGATCGCGTCAATCAAGTTGAAAATGTCCTGATCCCTGATGGCGTAGAGATCAGCGTATCGCGCAATTATGGTGAAACCGCAGGCGACAAAGCCAATACCCTCATTTTAAAGCTACTTTTTGCCACAGCTGCTGTCGTCATCCTAGTGTTGATAACCATGGGCGTCAGAGAAGCGATGGTCGTCGGCATTGCCATTATCATCACGCTAGCACTGACCTTGTTTGCTTCTTGGGCCTGGGGGTTTACCCTCAATCGCATATCGCTATTCGCGTTGATTTTCTCTATCGGGATTTTAGTCGATGACGCTATCGTGGTGGTTGAAAATATTCATCGGCATATGGCAATGGGTAAACGTTCTTTTGCAGAGCTTATCCCTGTTGCCGTTGATGAGGTCGGAGGCCCCACCATCTTGGCCACATTTACCGTTATTGCAGCGCTACTGCCAATGGCCTTTGTATCTGGATTAATGGGGCCCTATATGAGCCCTATTCCCATCAATGCCAGTATGGGCATGCTGATCTCTCTTGCCGTCGCATTTATGATCACTCCTTGGCTCAGTAAAAAACTGCTTAAACACAAGCATACCGACCCCAATATGCCACAGCCAAGTGAAAACAGCGGTGCGATGTTTACCCTGTTTAACCGCCTTATTGGCCCATTTGTGCTAGGTAACAATGCCCGCAAAGCCCGTTTTGGCTTAGCCGCGGCCATATTTGTGCTTATCGGGGCGGCTATTGCGCTCCCCATTGGCAAACTCGTGGTGTTAAAAATGCTACCGTTTGACAATAAGTCAGAGTTTCAAGTCATGGTCGACCTGCCAGAAGGCACGCCCGTTGAACAAACCCAAAAAGCCTTGAAGGAACTCGGCCGCTACCTCAATCAAGTTGAAGAGGTGGCAAGCTATCAGCTCTATGCAGGTACAAGTGCCCCCATGAACTTTAACGGACTTGTGCGTCACTACTTCCTACGTCAAACCCAAGAGCTAGGTGATATCCAAGTGAATTTGGTCGATAAGAAACACCGCGACCGCGATAGCCACAGTATTGCCTTATCAGTGCGAGAGCCACTGCAAGCCATTGGCGCTAAATATAACGCCAATATTAAAGTGGTTGAAGTGCCACCAGGCCCACCGGTATGGTCGCCTATTCTTGCAGAAGTTTATGGTCCTAGTGAAGCGATACGTGAGCAAGCTGCAAACGAGCTGCTCGGCGTATTTAAACAGACCAAAGATGTGGTCGATATCGATATTTATCTGCCTGAATCCGCCGCTAAATGGCAAGTCATCATCGACAGAACAAAAGCGAGTTTACTCGGCGTACCTTACAGCCACATTGTTGATTTAGTTGCTACGGCTGTTGGTGGTAAAGATATTAGCTATTTGCATAAAGCGGATCAAAAACGCCCCGTCCCAATCAACATCCAGCTACAAGAAGGTACCAAAGTTGATTTAGACCAAGTCCTTAATTTAACGTTGCGCGGCCATAACAATCAAGCTATCGCGTTATCAGAACTGGTCCGCATCGACAAAGGTAATATTGATAGCCCCATTATCCATAAAAATATGATCCCAATGATCATGGTCGTCGCTGATATGGCGGGACCACTCGACAGCCCTTTGTACGGTATGTTTGATATGGTGGGCCAAATCAACGATGAGCAAGGCTTAGGCTTTGAGCAGCACTATGTAACCCAGCCAAATGGACTCGATAGCGTCGCGATTCTTTGGGATGGTGAGTGGAAGATCACCTACGAAACGTTCAGAGATATGGGGATTGCCTATGCCGTTGGAATGATCGCCATCTATTTCTTGGTGGTCGCCCAATTTAAATCATACATTGTACCATTAATTATTATGGCGCCTATTCCATTGACTATTATCGGTGTCATGCCTGGGCATGCATTACTTGGTGCACAATTTACCGCAACATCTATGATTGGCATGATTGCGCTGGCGGGAATTATCGTACGTAACTCGATATTACTGGTTGATTTCATTCACCAAGAAACCGCCGCTGGCGTGCCATTTCAGCAAGCCGTTATCCACTCTGGCGCGGTAAGAGCAAAACCTATCATGCTAACCGCATTAGCAGCCATGATAGGTGCACTGTTTATTATCGATGACCCCATATTCAATGGTCTTGCGATAAGCCTTATCTTTGGAATTTTAATCTCAACCTTATTAACACTGGTTGTGATCCCCGTGCTGTATTACGCGGTGATGAAAAAGCGATACTTAAAATAGTACTAAGATGTCATTCAACGTTAGATATTGGCGCTAACAATGCGCCAATGTCCTTATCAAAATCGATAACCGCTTAGCTGGTTCTAAAAAGGAGTTTCTATGTCTATTGAACGCGCCATTATGGCATTTGCAGGGTTTATGGTTTTAGTATCTTTAGCCTTAACTGTTTGGATTAACAATAATTTTATCTGGCTCACGGTTTTTGTAGGAGCTAATTTATTTCAAAGCGCCTATACTGGATTTTGTCCGGCAGCGATGATATTGCGTAAGTTTGGCTTCAAATCAGAAGCAGAGTTAGCGACTGCCAATCAAGATTAAATAATGATAAATAAAGGTATATTGATGAGTAACGCTTTTAATTTGCAGCAAAAACAACCAAAAACAATGACATGGTTGCTAGGCCTAAGCTTACTGCTAATCATGTTTAGCACGTTGACCATGGCCGCAGACCAAGACCCTAAGGTCACTTGGCAAAAAATTGAAGCCGGCGCCTTAGTGGTGGACGTTCGTACCCCTGAAGAGTTTGCTCAAGGCCACCTACCAAACGCCATCAATATTCCTTATCAGCAAATCGATAGCGCATTTGCAAAACAACAGATCGCCAAAGATCGCTCAGTCGTTGTCTATTGCCGTAGCGGTAACCGCAGTGGCATCGCTAATAAAATGTTAGTGAGCGAAGGTTATACCAATGTCTATAATGGCGGCGGTTATCAAATGCTGATGAGTAAACAGCATTAGTTTCTAATAAATCGAAAATAACCGTTAAAGAGAGCCTTATGGCTCTCTTTTTATTGCTTAAGGATATTGTCAATTCAATCCCTAAAGATCTACCACAAATAAACTGATATAATTAGTTCATTCTAGTAAGTACGAACAAGACGGCTCCAACAAGACTATGACCCAAGCAAACAACCCACTTCACGGCATAAAGCTCGAAGATTTATTAACAGATCTTGTCGACCATTATGGTTGGGAAGAGTTAGGCAGCCGTATTGATATCCGCTGCTTTAATCATGATCCAAGCATTAAATCGAGTTTAAAGTTTTTGCGTAAAACGCAATGGGCAAGAGATAAAGTAGAATATCTTTATCTAAAAATGAATAACTTACCTTTGCCTCCACCTAGGGACTATGACGCTGTGATCTCTGTTACTAAGCCAAAGAAGTCGCAAGAGCCACTACCTGAAGCGAATGCCAAGATTTGGGGCAAGTAACCTGTGTAACATGCAGTACAATATATCGGTTTAGTGATTAAACCGATATATTTCAATTCATAGGCCAAGCTAAGCCAAAGTCATTTGAATTTATAGCCTTAAGCCTCTATCTCTTAAATACTCTAGCCATTCCATTCGAGTGCGCTGCGCTTATCATAAGCCGCTATCTAAATGGGGAACTCAAAGATTAAGCGCCAAACCTCTATCCCATCGCCCTTACGATAACTCAAGCCAAAACGTTTAATATTAATCAGATCCCAACCTACCGGTTTAGAAAAAGCCAGAGTGGCACCAACTTCAAAACTATTCGCCACCAGCACGTCTTCTTCAAACGGGGTGGTAAACTTCAATTTATCAAAGTACCAATAGCCAGCAACAAAGAACCGCGGTTCAACCTCAACACCTTTGACTTGAAAGTAGTAGTTAGTGCCAATATCAATGCCTGACTGCACCGCAGAATATGACTCACTCGCGCCATCATGCAAGGTGTTATAACCCGCAAAGAATACCCGATTAACCCATTGTGGATGGGTATTGCCCAGCTCAAAATCAAGCAGACTCGACATCCCAGCCGAATAGATGACCACATCATTACTATTGGTAAAGTTAGTACCAAAACCGAGATCGGCATAGGTCTGGAATTCATGAGTTTCAGACGTTTTAATCCGATACTCCAGCCCAGGGGTTACGGTCAAGGTTCCCACGCTTGATGGCAACTCGCCATCAGGTAAATCACTCCAGGTAAAGTTAAAAAAACCCATGGAAACCGGCGTTCTGAGCACTAAGGACTCAGTCTCTGAGCGCTGTAGATCAAAACTAATAGGAATGTTAGCCACAGTAGCATTTTGCCCGGACGTTCGATAAAGACCGCTGCCTAGATAATTAGCGAATGCGTAATGACTGTAATCAGTCTCTGCCTGAGCAGGCACTATAATCAAAAGAGGTAGAATTGAAAGGTAACGCAAACGGGCCATAAATTGATTTTAAACTTAATTAAACTCTAATCGATAGCCCGAATATAGCGGTATAGCAGAGTAAAGCCAAGAAAATAAAGACTTTACTAAAAGGTATTAATCTTGTTTTGCTTCAGGATCCACTTCAGTAAAGTGGTACTCAGACATCATGTGACCCAACTCGGTCGACTTTGTCTTGAGGTAACCTTCGTTATAGCGGTTTTTACCCACTTGCAGTGGCACTCGCTCAACGACCTCTAAGCCAAAACTTTGCATCGCTTTCACTTTTCGAGGGTTATTGGTCATTAGACGTACTTTTGCGACACCAATTTTTTCCATCATAGGAATGATCATGTCATATTTACGCATATCGGCTTCAAAACCTAAGCGTTCGTTCGCTTCAACCGTATTAGCACCTTGATCTTGTAGTTCATAGGCACGGATTTTATTCAGTAAACCAATACCACGCCCTTCTTGGCGTAGATAAAGAATAAAACCTTGGCCTTCTTCAGCCACGTTTTGCATCGCCGTTTGTAGCTGAAAACCACAATCGCAACGCAAACTAAATAGCGCATCACCGGTTAGACATTCTGAATGAATACGCCCGAGGATTGGCGCGTCTGGAGAAAATGTACCAAAGGTAAGCGCGACGTGCTCTTTACCTGTCTCACTATCTTCAAAACCATGCATTTCGAAAACACCCCAAGGGGTGGGTAATTTTGAAGACGCGATGTATTTAATCGACATGAAAAAACCTTAACGACAACTCTCATTCCATGAGACTGCAAACGTCCTGATAAAGAAAATAAATGCTTGAGACGATACTCTTGCTAGCTCAAATATTCAATCAGTCTATGGCTTAAAGCATTCTCTAATCGGCCATAGACTTAACTTGAGCAAGCATAAGCCCAGTGCTTAAAGATAACCTTGAAGCGGCTCACTAAATCAATAACTAAACGCGCTTAAAACTCTTTTGGCGCAAAGCCTGTGACTTGCTTAATACCCATTTCACGACCTAAAGCCGTCATTGGGTGAACCACAACCAAACCTTTAACAGACTTTTTCAACTTACCCATGTCTGCCTGCTCGGCTTTAGTTAATACACGGCTAAACTGAAGACCCGTAACCGTGCCGCCTTGCTTGCTTAACTCGCGTGTTTGCTGAGCTTTAACAGCGCTGATCCGTTTAGTCATAGCTGCAATTTCTTGCTTAAACTGTATGATAACAGTCGGATCGGTACGCTTTTCAGCTGCTGCTAGCTTACGACGAAATTTGTCTAACTTATCGTTGAGCGTTTGCAGCTCCTGCTTTAAATTCATTTACAGACCTTAAATTCAAATCTAATTTACACGTTTAGAAACAAAAACAGCCTCAGTTAACTGACGCTGTTTTGTCATTATTGCCACATTATAACAGTATATAAGCCAATTTAACCTAGGTTTATAGCTAAACAACTGACAAGTTACGTTAGTAATATGCTCAATCTACCTGAGATAATGGATCTCTTGGTTACTACTGCCCTTAAAAACTAAGCTGGGGTCGGCAAGTGACTGCTCAAACTTACCATCAATCACGACATTGACTAAGTCGACAATTTCCTGCTGCTGAGCCGTTAAACTGCCTAAAGTGTAGCCAGTCCATAGCCAAATATCTTTACCAGGGCATTGCTCCCTCACCTGCTTAACTAGCGACAAAATTGCTGTCAGGTTTGCAGGAAACAGAGGGTCGCCACCGGATAACGATAATCCACGGCGTTTAATACGTTCATCATTTAAGTCATCAATAATACGCTGTTGCATCTGTTCATCAAAAAGGTGACCAGAACAAGGGTTCCAGGTGGATTGGTTATAACAACCACGACATTGGTGCTCGCACCCCGACACGAAAAGGGTCGCACGAGTACCGGGGCCATTAATTACATCTGTCTGATAGTATTGATGATAATTCATATTAAACTCGTTTCAGCTAGAATTTTGCTTTAACTAGAAAACAAAAAGGTGCTGAACACAGCACCTTTTATGTACACAAACCCAATATCTACAGGCTAAGCCATTTGCATGCTAAGCCCCTAGTATTTTTATTATAAATGCTTAACGCGGCGCTTAACTTCTTCTTGCTTACCATAGTTAAACGGTCTTGCATCTGGGCTACCTAAATAACCACATACACGGCGCGTCACAGACACACGGCTTGGTTCATGGTTGCCACACTTAGGGCACGTAAAACCTTTACTAGTACAGCTAAACTCACCGGTATAGCCACAGTCGTAACACTCATCAATAGGCGTGTTAGTACCGTAATATGGCACTCTGCTAAAACTGTAATCCCATACGTTCTCTAACGCTTCTACGTTATTTTGCATGTTAGGGAATTCGCCATAACAGATGAAACCACCGTTCGCTATCTCTGGGTATGGCTGTTCAAAATCAATCTTATCGTAAGGGTTCACTTGTTTTTCAACGTCCAAATGGAAGCTGTTTGTGTAGTAACCCTTTGCGGTAACGCCATCAACCACACCAAATATCTTGGTATCAAGTGCGCAGAAGCGGCTACACAAGTTCTCACTTGGCGTGCTGTACAGGCTGAATGCGTAACCTGACTCTGCTTTCCAGCTGTCGGTGGCTTGTTTCATGTACTTAATAACCGCAATGGCTTTTTCACGTAGCAGTTCGCTGTCGTAAACATGCTCGTCTGTGCCATAAAGCGCATTAATAGTTTCATGCAGACCAATATAGCCTAATGAAATTGATGCACGACCATTTTTGAAGATCTCAGAAACATCATCATCAGCTTTTAGACGCACACCACACGCACCTTCCATATATAGGATAGGGGCAACGCGCGCTTTAACACCTTCAAGACGAGAGATACGAGTGTCCAAGGCCTTACGGGACATGGCTAAACGCGCATCTAAAATACGGTAGAACTCTGCTTCATCACCTTTTGCTTCAAGCGCAATACGTGGCAAATTCAAACTCACAACACCTAAATTGTTGCGGCCTTCATGCACAAGCTCACCATCTTGCTCAAAGGTTCCTAAGAAACTACGGCAACCCATCGGCGTCTTAAATGACCCTGTCACCTTCTCAACTTGTTCATAGTTAAGAATATCTGGGTACATACGCGTGGTAGCGCACTTAAGTGCCAACTGCTTAATGTCGTAGTTACAATCGCCGGTTTTATGGTTAATGCCATCGCGAATAGCAAAAACAAGTTTTGGGAATACCGCTGTTTTACGATTTTTACCTAAACCTGCAATACGCACTGTCATCATAGACTGCTGAATTAAGCGTGATTCCCAAGAGGTACCTAAACCGAAACCAAAAGTCACAAATGGGGTTTGACCATTTGCAGTATGTAGTGTGTTAACTTCATACTCTAATGACTGAAATGCATCGTGACACTCTTTTTCAGTTTGCGCAGTGGCAAACGCTTTTGCGTCGGTAATGCCCCAATTAAGCGCTACCTGGTAGTGCTTGTCGTAACTCTTCGCCACAAAGGGTGCCAATACCTCATCGATACGGTTAATCGTTGTACCGCCATAGATGTGGCTTGCCACTTGCGCAATAATTTGTGCGGTCACTGCAGTCGCGGTAGAAATTGACTTCGGGGTTTCAATTTCAGCATTACCCATCTTAAAGCCCTGAGTTAACATGCCGCTTAAATCAATAAGCATACAGTTAAACATCGGGAAGAATGGCGCGTAATCTAAATCGTGGTAGTGGATCTCACCAGACTCATGTGCGGCAACGACATCTTTAGGCAAAATGTGGCATTTTGCATAGTGCTTAGCCACGATACCCGCAAGCAGATCGCGCTGAGTTGGGATCACTTTAGAGTCTTTATTAGCGTTCTCATTCAACAAAGCCGCATTGCTTTGCTCAACTAAACCACGGATCTCTTTATTCAAGCGGCTGCTAACTTCACGATTGATATCTCTATCGTGACGGTATTCGATGTAAACGCGCGCCAAAGATTTATACGGCCCTTCCATGAGCAAGTTTTCAACGGTGTCTTGCAGATCATGGATATTAACTTCTGCTAACTGCGAAACACTTTCTCTCACATTTTCCGCAATCTGTTGTGCATATTCAGCGCACTCAATACCTGCCGAGTTAGCAGCTGCTATCACGGCGTCTTTAATCCTTGTTTCGTCAAAAGGCGTACGGTAACCATCCCGTTTAATAACCACTGGCATTGTATAAATCCTCTTCAGCTCGCTCATCAAAGCAACACTATATATAGTGCTACTTTTTCAATAAATCACAATATGTGGCGCATTAAGCTATAAAATAACGATAAGTACTTTGATCCAGATCATCATTTTAAAAGAGGAAGACAATAAGAAAACAGTTCTGCCTACAAAGCCACTGATCTCAAATTATGGCCTTGACGAACTCATGTAAGCGGGCTAGTGACAGTATAATTTAGGTATAAATTGTGGATAAAAATAGGCAGGTAAAATTCTTTATTCATTACGTGTGCCGCAACTTATTGGAAGCTTTAAAAAAGGGCGAGCGACAAGTAGCAATTGATCCTTCTCTTGCAGAAAGAATCCAGCTCAAAATGTATTCTCAACTACAAAAGTAAAATCACACATAGATAAATACTAATGCCTTTTGGCTAATGCAAGGTAGCTATTGAGCTGACCATTTTCTTGCTGATGTTCGCCAGTCATTGCAGCGAGCTGCATCAACGATTTCAACCCTTGATACTGGTTCTGTTGCACTTCCGTCAATGGCCTTTCAGATTGTAACAAGTCAGTAATTTGGCTCGAAACCCGGTTAGCCTTTTGTGCAACTAAAGGAGATTGCGATACATCCATTGCCCCCATGACCCACTTCGCGTTGTCTAGCAGCTCGGCAAGCTCTCGGTCTTGTTCGCTATTGGTTAACATACTGCGCTGTTCATCAATAAAGTCAGATAAAGGCTGCACTTCTGCTGGCGGGATGTCGAAACCGCTATTAGATAATCGGTTGAGCTGGCCTTCGCTGAGAATGCCATCTTGATAAAGACGTTGAATAAGGGACGGTAATTGTGCCGAAGTAAATTGGCCTCCTTTGAAGAAATCGTTAGCCATCGCCTCGATTTTCTGTGCTCTTTCTGCACGGCCAGATAATACCAGCGTATTATCATTTTTTGTCAGCTCCGTCGTTTCAGCTTGAGGCGCTGTCGCTCCTAGTGCAGCGACAGCCCCAGCACCGCCAACATTTGACTGGCCACTATTAACGCCATAAGTGTCTGATACCTGAGCATTACTATTAACTGCATTGCTGATACTGCTGAGTGGATTCATCGTCAAAAAGCCGGCGTAAAGAGAGTATAGGGATCTCTAAAGCATTTAACGTGCCGACTTGTTAACTAGAAAATCAACTGGTCATTTTTGCGTCAACGCATGGGTTAAGGACAAACATAACGTTCTAAGTTGTTCAACTTGCTCCGGGTTCATATCAACCTTTGCTAACAAGGTTTGTTTGAGCGCCAAGGCTTCAAGCTTAAGGCTATGACCGGCATCGGTTAACGCTATCACCTTTTTACGCTCATCGGTTTCATCAGCCAGTCGCTTTAGAAAACCTTTAGTCTCAAGTCGCTTAACGATAGGGGTCAACGTCCCCATATCGAGCCGGGTCGATTGTGATACCAGCGTCAAGCTTACTCTGTCTTGTAGCCATAATGACTGCATGACTAAATATTGTGGGTATGTCAGCTCATATTGCTCCAATAACGGACGGTAAGCTCTCATTAAGGCGTTGTTAGCCGTATAGAGCGCAAAGCAGACGTTATCAGAAAGACAATTGTTAGACGTGTCGTTTGAGTCGTTGTTGGTCACTGCTACTACACTTAGGCAAGTCAAAATTTTACTAATTTTAACTCACATCAGGTGTCAAAACTAGCTTACACCACTTTTATTTGCGAGCAATTATTTTGCGCGCAAAGCATTTGCAAAATGTATAAAGCTTTACTATGATGCATTCAATTACTTTGCGCGCAAATAAAATAAAGGAAAGATATGAAATCTCAAATCATTCAACTTAAGTCTCGCCCTGAAGGCATGCCAACAACTGACAACTTTAACCAAGCAGAACTCACTCTAGCTGCTATTAAGCCCGGTGAATTTCTGGTGAAAAATCTTTGGATGTCTGTCGACCCCTATATGCGTGGACGCATGATTGACAGAAAGAGCTATATTGCACCTTTTGAGCTAGGTAAAGCATTAGAAGGGGGAGCGATTGGTGAGGTCATTGAATCACAACACCCTGACTTTCCTGTTGGCAGCAAAGTTAACAGCATGTTTGGCTGGCGCAGCCATTTTATCACCGACGGCACAGAGATAACTCGCCTGCCTGATACACCTATTTGTGAGTCGCATTTTCTTGGTGTCTTAGGCATGCCTGGTATGACAGCTTGGACGGGCCTTAATCGTATTGCAGCGCTAAAACAGGGTGAAACACTCTTTGTATCAGCTGCATCTGGCGCGGTAGGCAGCGTAGCGGTGCAAATAGGTAAACTGATGGGCGCACGTGTTGTTGCCTCTGTCGGTTCAGATGAAAAAGCCCAGTACCTTAAAAGCTTAGGTGTTGACGCTGTCATTAACTATAAAACCTGTGGTGATTTAGATGCCGCTCTTGGTCTGGCTGCACCTGAAGGAATTGACGTCTATTTTGAAAATGTGGGCGGTGAGCACCTCTTTGCAGCACTTAACCATATGAAAGATCATGGCCGAATTGCGGTATGCGGTATGATTGCCCAATACAATGATACAGTGCCGACACCAGGACCTAGTAACCTAGCGCAAATCATCATAAAGAAGCTAAAGATTGAAGGTTTTATCGTATTTGAGCACTGGGAGCACTACGGCGACTTCGCTGCGCAAATGGGTAAATGGCTAGCAGAAGGTAAGGTGCAAGCTGAGCAAACGATATATGAAGGTTTAGACAATGCGCCTGATGCCTTTATTGGCTTGTTTGAAGGCAAAAATCGCGGAAAAATGGTTGTTAAACTCGCTTAACGTCTTTGGTCAATAAAGCGAAATAAAACTGAGAACAAAGACTGATGAAAATGTCACAAAAAAGGCGCTAACAGCGCCTTTTTTATTTCTTTTACTTTAGCACCAAAGGCTATTAGCCCCCGTGCTGTACCAAAGCAGCTTCAATCAAATGGGCCACCTTTTCGACAGCAGCTTCACCAGCAGCAATCGCTTCTTCCGCTCGATGGAACTCCATGGTGCCTATGTTGCCCATATCTGGCACGATACAGATATCCGGTGGATCGCCCATCAAACGGGCTCGCTTATGACGCCCTTCTAAAATTTCCATCGATTGCTGCATGACTGCTAGCATACCAGGGTGAGGATTATGCGCTGCACCGCCCTTACTCCCTAATGAAAACTTATCGGTTAAGCCGGAGATATAACCACGCCCACGAGCTAACAGATCGGTAAAGCCTTTATCTTGATGCTGCTCCGCCTCTTGCTCTTCTTCCACTGTCGGCTTATTGCTTTTCATATTAATGGGTAAAACTTGCATACGACCACGGCGAAGCCCATGCAGATCGACTGCAATAACGAGATCTACGCCCATCGCGCGGCTCACCGAAACGGGCACGGGGTTAACAACAGCACCATCGACTAACCAACGTTCGCCAACTTTAACAGGAGGCAAAATACCCGGCATAGAACAAGATGCTCGAACGGCATGCCTTAAGTCCCCTTCTCTAAACCAAATTTCTTGACCAGAATAAAGGTCAGTTGCAACGGCAGCAAACGGCTTTTTTAAATCTTCAATTTGCAGGTCGCCAATGCGCTGCTGCAACACATCAAACACACGCTCGCCACCAATAAGACCACCACGGCCCCAACTGATATCCATCAGCCCAAGTACATCCCAGCTGCTAAAACTGCGCACCCAGCTCTCAAGCTCTTCTAAATGGTCATTGGCGTAAGCTGCGCCAACTAAGGCTCCAATTGAGCAGCCTGCAATTTTATCGGGATAGATCCCCATTTTGGCTAGACCGTTAAGTACACCAATATGCGCCCAACCTTTTGCAGCTCCGCTACCTAACGCTAAACCTATTCGTACTGATTGTTTGTTTGTAGACACGTTAAAATAACTCCATAGGTCAGCTTGAAACTAGACGCTTCAACTCAATGCCAAAGCGCCTGCTATCAACTTGTAAACATCACTCGACGTCACTAAAATTTACGTCAAGCTAGATAAGTACTTAATCAATTTGTACTAGATAACACCCATCGTATAGTCAACTGAGAAAATGGTTAATCGGCGACACTAGACGAAGGTTATTCCTAGAAGGCTAAGCATTTTAGCAGAAATCTCTCCACTTGAAGAACAAAGTTGACGGGTATTCGTAGCGCATTGGTAAATCTGTAGGTTATAATGTGCGGTCGTATCATTTAAGGAGTACACCTTTGCAATTTACCGATTTCGCACTGGATCAACGTCTGTTACAAAGTCTTAAGCACATGGGCATTGACACCCCAACAGAGATCCAGGAGCAAGCCATTCCTGTCGCCCTTGCAGGCAAAGATTTAATGGCGTCGTCTAAAACAGGCTCAGGTAAAACATTAGCCTTTTTGTTGCCAGCGATGCAAAGACTGATTTCGTGTAAAGCATTGAGTAAACGTGATCCTCGCGTGGTCATTCTATTACCGACCCGAGAGCTTGCCACTCAAGTGTACAGCCAGCTGCGATTATTAGTTGCCAATACCCAGTTCAAGGCAACCAAAATCTTAGGTGGTGAGAACTTTAATGACCAAGCTAAAGCCTTAGCCCGTGATCCACATTTTGTTGTGGCAACACCAGGCCGTTTAGCTGACCACCTAAAACAACATCATCTTCACCTTAACGGCCTTGAACTGCTGATTTTAGATGAAGCTGACCGCATGCTAGATCTGGGCTTTGCTGAGCAGTTGAAGCAAATTAACAACGCGGCAGACCATAAGCGCCGTCAAACCTTAATGTTTTCTGCCACCTTAGATCACGGCGATGTAAACGACATTGCCAACGAGCTATTGAAGTTCCCAGAGCATGTCGCAATTGGTGCCAGTAACTTAGAACACAAAGATATTACTCAACGTATCTTCTTATGTGATCACTTAGATCATAAAGAAGCTATTTTGACTCGTATTCTAAAAGAAGAGCAGCAAAAGCAGATCATCATCTTTACTGCCACAAGACAAGATACTGACCGTTTAGCGACAAAGTTAGCGGCTGAAGGTTTTAAAACCGCATCGTTAAGCGGCGAACTAAAACAAAACGCGCGTAACCAAATCATGGATGAGTTTAGCCGTGGCTTGCAGCAAATTTTGGTGACGACAGATGTAGCATCTCGTGGACTGGATCTATTAAACGTATCATTAGTGATTAACTTTGATATGCCTAAGTTTGCTGAAGAATATGTTCACCGTATTGGCCGTACTGGCCGTGCTGGCGCTAAAGGCGATGCTATTTCGCTTGTTGGACCTAAAGACTGGGTTAACTTTACTCAAGTACAAACCTTCCTAAATAAGACCTTTAGCTTCAGCGAGCTTGACGGCCTTAAAGCTAAGTTCAGTGGCTTAAAGGCTAAGGCAGTAAAAACGTCTAAAGCAAAGCCTGCTGCAACAGCGAAAAAGAAAGCCGCCACAGCTAAGAGAAAGTCGACAGCCAAAGCTGCAGCTAATCGCGATAGACGTTTTGCCACTGGCGTAGACATAGGCGATGCACCAATGCTTAGAAAACCAAAATCTAAGCTACAAGATACGCCTGAAGACTAAATTTGCTTATCTTGATGTTTAGCACTCTGATGGTGCTAAACCGTTCGCAATTCATTTAAGCTAAAAAAGCCGCATTGATGATTATCACTGCGGCTTTTTTGATCCAACATAGTCAATCCCGCCCTTCAACATCACGTTTAAAATAGCTGTTTTCAGCAAAGCACATTCTGTTCGCAATTCTGAGACTACTAGAGTGACTAAAAGTCATTTAATCGCAGCATAAACCTCATTAAAACGCTGACCGTTTCGATAAATAGCGCTACAATATGCCCAATATTGTTTTTTTAAGGTTTATCATGAGAGTTTGTGGCGTAGAGTTAAAAGGTGGCGAAGCCATCATCAGTTTATTAAGTTATGAAGGCGAAACGTATAACGTGCCGGATTGCCGTCAAAAGTCGTTCGCGATTTCAAACTCAGAAAATGCTGAAACCATGCGTGATTTTCACTTTGCTTTTGGTAAGTTGATTGAAGACTACAAAGTCGATGAAATCGTCATTATCGAACGTGAGCAAAAAGGCAAAGGCGCTGGCAGCGTAACTAGCTTTAAATTAGAAGCCCTTATTCAAATACTGCCAGTCAACGTGACATTAGTGTCACCTGTTGCTATCAAAGAGCAGTTAAAACGCAATCCACCTCAGGTAGATTTCGAAGGCCTTGAGCTTAAGCGTTTCCAAAAGAGTGCATTTGAAGCAGCTTATGCATTCCATAATATGACGATTTACAAGACTGACGAAGAATAAGCACTATCGAAGTCAATCCTAATGGGCGCACTCAGAGCGCCCTTTTTTTTATCTCCACAGTCTCGTCCTCGAATATAAGTAAAGCATGCAAAAACTAACTTACCTCGCAGGTTACTCAAGCGAAATCCAAGCTCAAGTAGGCCAATTACTCGCTCAAGATAAACTCGGTGAGTTCCTCCTTAAACGTCATCCAGCGATCCACTCGGTACGCACTGACAAAGCCCTGTATGACTATACTATTGCGATTAAGAACCAATATCTGCGTAAATCTCAGCCCTTATCGAAAGTTATCTTCGATGATAAAATCTCCCTAAGTCATCAAGCCCTAGGATTACATTCTTACGTCGCTCGTAAACAAGGGGCAAAAATAAAAGCTAAGAATGAAATTCGCATCTCTTCTCGGCTTAAAAAAGTACCAGAAGGCTTACTGCGAATGGTTGTTGTACATGAGCTTGCCCATTTAAAAGAGAAAGATCATAACAAAGCCTTTTATCAGCTTTGCTGCCATATGGACGGCGACTATCACCAACTTGAGTTTGAACTAAGATTGCTACTCACCTTAATCGACGCGAAGCAAAACCCCTACACTTAATGGCACACATCCACATAGCGTGAAACTAAATGAAAATCGTTAACGATAATGATTTTCATTTAATCAAAATTCAATTACACTCTAGTTAATCAAGTGCTTAAACATTTCGAATAGTTTGGCGAACCGTGATGAGAGACGAGAATGAGTGATGATTTAATCAACAAACAGCAGAAATGTCGCCGAAAACTGGCTAAATATCAGCTAAAGCTCAGCCATTACTCAAAGCTTAAAGACAGCGAGATCTCGCTAAAAAAACGTGCCGCAAAGCTTTGTAAAGCACGCTTAAAAATCATCAAGTACCAGCTAAAACTTAAGCGCATTGAAACAAGTATTAGCAAATTCGCCGTTTACACTAAGCTCACGCCAGCCAATGATGAATTGCTTATTGCGTCCATGCTGCCCAAGCTAAATACCCACCAGCAAGCTGTTACTCAAGCACACTTGTATCGCCCCCATAAGAGCCAGCCCTGTAAAAGTTGTCCTGCACTTCGCGGCAAAGCCTGCTTATGTGCGATTAAAGTCCAGCAACGTAAGCAAGCCTAGATATGCCCTTCGAATGAAGGCTGATTACATTTTTGTGTTGGCGTTACTAAGTAGCTCCTTTGAACAGGTAATTTAGCGGTTATCAATCGCCTGCAGCGGGCGCTGGACAGGACGTCCGAATGTCGTGATCGCATGGTCAATGATGTTCCCTACATCATAATGACATTTCCCATATCCCTATGGGTCAGATGTGAAGGAACGACCTTATGTGCAGATACTGCTGAGGCCCGCTGCGAGCACAATCCCTGTACGCTCTGCGATGACAAACAACATCCATGTTTAAAGGCCAGTTCGGCATCCAGCCTCTCGTTCGAAAGCTTGATAACTTCGTTATCTCTCACCCTGTCATCGAAGCCCGCAGCTGTATCTACACAGGTAATTGGTGCCTTCATTTGGGCCGTATAGCGGTTTGTTGTCTAACACGGAAATGCCACTTTGCTTGCTAGGGATACAGCTCACCAGTTAACCGCAACATTGCTTTTCTTATTGAAGCTAGGATCCTGCACCCTGTTAAAAGGCGAAACGCTTGCGGATGACCGGCTAGGGATGCCAATTCGCCGATTTCAACTTACTGAATCATTTTCAGTCCATTTGGGTAATAAAGGTTTGCTCGTCATCCACAAAAGCCACAACGCCGCCGTGATAGATAAATACCCGACCACGCCCCTCAACTAGGCAGGCAAGCTGTGGGTTCAAATCTTCTTCGTTATCCTGGCTTTGAAATGTGCCGGTATCGGTGATTACGCCGCTGAGTGTAGGCAAATATCCATAAGTGCGCTTGGCTTGATCAATCAGGTTCAATTCGCTGGCGGTAGAGAAGCAAAAGGGGAGCGTACCGGCTTCTTCGATAAATAAAGTTTTCAGTTCTTCAAAAGCTGTAATCACTAGCCAGTCGATGCCGTTAACATGATGGATATACATAAAGTTTCTCGGTAATTCTGATGCGGAGATTCTATCACTATCAGGGGTAGAACGTAGTAGAGATTTAGTTGCTAAAGGCGGGGATTCTGTGCCATTTCCGGACATTGACTAGGCCAACTTGAAACACGCTTTTGCCCCTTTATCATTTAGAGTAAAGACTCATTCCTATTCGGTTAATGTGCTTTTACCCTACCTATGGTTATCCGAATTAATCCCATTTAGCAGTTTTGCCTCACAGAGCAATTTATCCTCTAAGCATAGTTATTAACCTATTGATTATAAATTGAAGTCATAAATGAAAGACGGCATTATGTTAGGATTAGAAGCGGCAGTTAGCCGTATAGAAAGTATTATATTGTTATTGGAGTTTAGCGTGAAAACTGATGAACTAATATATTCTATCCGTGAGCTTATCTCAGATGTTGCGATAGAAGTAGATCAAGATGCAGATCTTTATCCCATTATTTCTGTTGATAACAGCGCAGACTACAATTCTATCATTGATAGCCTATATCTATTGGAAGACACTCAATTAGCAATACAAGCGTTCCTTTCCCGTGATGAATCCTTATCATTTGGTGAAATTTACCTTTTTTTTTATGGTGTCTTTAACGCTGTTTATATGCAACAGCAAGCGTTGTTGGTGATTCTTCGAAAGATGAACTTAAAGTTCGATCCCAAGGAACTTAGAGATTGCAAAATCTTTGATTTTCGTAATAGCTTTGCTGCTCACGGCGCAAATAGGGGCGGACGAGATGTAAAGGAACATAGCTTTATTCTAGATCGACATGCCTTAAAGACGGGGAAAGTTTCTGGTTATTCAGCGAACCACGAAAGTGGTTTTGTCTCTCATGATTATCAAATCAGCGAGTTGATGAACGAATGGGACAAAATATTGCAGGTTCACATAGAGTTAGTTCACTCTAAAATCAGCATCAACAGTGAATTGACAATATAGCGTAACATTGGTGCCTCAAGGTAAATTAGACTATGGAAAGAAGACCAAGCAAATCTGAAGTGTTATTTATGAATTTGAAATATGACCACTTTTGTCTGCTTAGTCCTGCAATATATGCCAATTGTACAAAGGATATTTATGCCTAACTTTCTTATCGAGTTCTTTTATGTTTTAGCCTTATCTAAGAAAACACAGTGGGCATTAATACTTGGTGTGGTTCTTCACTTTGCTATTACTTTATTAGGGGAGCATATGGTAGCAAATTTAGAGCTTCAAGGTTCTATAAAGGTGCTAGATGAGGTGATTTCAAATAAGTTTCTTCGTAAATATGACAAAATAGCTTTATTCACTTTGGTTTCGTTTTGGGTGTTAGCGGTTAAGTTTTATATAAAAGACAAAAAGCGGCTCGCCTAATAGGCATATAACCAGAGACAACCAGTACTGCCATTGTTAATGCCCTGTACTTGTCGTAACTAAGTTTTGCCCTAAAACGAGTTATAAAGTTAAATTTTGCGGCTAACTGGAGCGAACAACAGATAAAGAGTACTCTTAAAAACAATTTTTAGTTTATTTAGTCGAGGTTAATTTGAGGTTTCCAAAAGAGCAAGATGTCTTTTTTCAAGCTGCAAGATTACTTGAGAAGATCAAATCAGATCCTGATGATTTGTTGTGCCTTCTTAAATTGCAGAAACAGCTAATTCGTCAAATAGTAAAAATAGAATCTAAAATTCGTAGAATTAAAAAAGCACAAAAAAGGCTAAAAAGTGCGAAATCATCTGTTGGGAAAAGGCAAAATCTTACAAGACAATTAAAAAAGCAAAAGGCACTTGAAATAAAGTCCCTGCTTGAAAGCTGTACAGGTAGGCTTAATGACTACAAACAGCTATTATTTTTATGGAGAACATTTGGCGATGCCATCGCAGGAATTTATCACTCAACATACAGTTTGAAACACTTGTTTTATGATGGTGAGTACAACCCTAAACAAGATGCAGGCTTTTTATCTGGTAAAGAAGGTTTTATTATAGAATATAAGACTTTAGTGTCAGGGCTCAAAAGAGGAGTGCCAGCTTTGTTGTGCGATTTAACGAATGTTGTTAGGCACGGCGACGTCTGTCTAATGGGAGCTGAAGAACCCTTTTTAATCGAGCTTAAGTCTTCCAAAAATCAAAATGCGCGAACTCAAAGGCAGATGGAGCAGTTAAAAGACCTAGGGAGTTTCTTGGCCACTGATGAGGCTAAAAATTTTAGAGGTGGGTTGAATACGAAGAGGGTTTCTCTTAGAAATAAGGAGGTCAATTATTTTGATAACATTAACTACTGCCTTACAACCGCCTTGGACAAAGGAGTTTGTTTAATAAAACCTGAAACTGGCTTGTCATACATCAGTTTCACTAGTCAGGCATTTGAAGAGCAAAACCATGAAATAATGAAAGCATTAGGAGAAGTTGCGAGCGAAACAACTATGCTAGTGACACTTACCCCAACAGAAACGTCGTTACCTTTACAGTCATTCGTTTTGTCATTTTCTGCGAAAAATGGATGTAACTTCATTCAAGAGAACCTGCACGTGTTAGCCATTATTGATATTGGTGAAATACAAAAACAATTCAAACAATTAGGTGTACACGCTGTGGCTTTAATGGATGGCGTTTATTCTTTTCAATTATGTTTTGATAAAAATGATTTGATGAAGGGCGCCTGTAGAGTTAGTGAACAGTTATTTTTAAGAATAGCTTGTGAGTTCCAATCCCTTAGTTGGTTTACAGAAGAACAAGCGCACCAATTAAAGCAGATCGGAGAAATGGATATTGATATAGATGAAGCTTCACATGGACGTTTTTCAAAACTTCCTGATGACTGGCTGAATCCGAAAGACTGTCTTGATATTTGAACTGTAAATAAAAAAAATAGTAAAAATAACAGACACTCAAACTCTGTTTCCTAAGAGTTTTAGCTTATTCATACTTATTTTATCTAGATCTTTAAATTTAGAGTTAAGTCGCCACTTATATCTAGGTACTACTTAGAGTGATCTCACTAAGCCGTTATTGTCCCATTATCATTCTGAGTTAAAAGCTCGTCCACATTATTCGCCTTATCAAAAGTTATCCAAAGTAGTGTGTGCGTCGGCTTACGTTGGTTGTTGTCGACTGAGCTCTCAATTTTGGAACTAAGTTAATGATTTAGTTTACAGAACATAATTAATAGCGGCATCATAAAAGCACGAAACATGGTATTTTGTCGTCTAAATAACGTCAGATTCACTGAACAGAACGGAGTGATTTTAAATCATGGATTATAATGCCTGAAGAATATAAAAAATCTTGCGAAGACGAACTTGACTGGACCACCGTAAACCAGCTTCATGAGGCTACCCTTCAAATTAGTAAAAGCTGCTTTGAGTTCAAAAAAATATGTGTCGGCCTGATAGGAGCCTCTCTAGCAGTTTTAGTTAAGCTTACAGACAATAATATTGACCATTCCTATTTCGTTGTGCCGCTCCTCATTTGCTTTGGGTTTTGGATTGCAGATTTTTCTGCTTACTACTTTCAGCGTAAGACTAGGAATGCCATGAGTAAAAAGCTTAAGGCTATAGCTTTAAGGAACTCAATTTCTGAATATGGCTGCGCGGAGTTAGAGGTTAGTTGGTTTAGCGCAGCATTCAATCATTCAATGTCTTTGTATTACGCTTTGGCTGCGCTGGGGCTAATAGGGTGGCTTGCGTATGCCAAGGATTGGATTGGTGTGTAACATGAATATTTTTGTTAGCTATACAACTAGAGATAAAATTATTAATCGCCAGTTACTAGAAGATGCGTCTGAAGTCCTTTCTACATATGGTAATTTCTACATAGATCTATTACATAACGACTCATTGGATAAGCAAGCTCATGTAAGGCATATGTTGTCACAATCGAACCTCCTAGTGCTAATTGAATCATGCTCCATTAAGGAATCAAGCTGGGTTCAGTGGGAGTTGCGCGAAGCTGAACGAATTGGTATTCCTGTTCTCTATGTTCCAGCTATGAGCAACCAAAAAGAAATAATAAAAAACATTAGATTCACGCTCGATTCTGAGTTTGATAAGCTAACAAGGCGCTCAAGCAATGACGCGCTAATGCATGCCACTTAGCTTGACGTTAACTGCTTCTGTCCCTAAATAGCGAGGTAAACCTTGATAATTATCCCCTCATTTATATCTGAAGAACTTTTCATCATTAATGCCTTCAACAAAAAACAAGAAGAGCAGATTGAATCATTTACTAATAACATTGAAGATCATATAGAAAAAGCAGAAATTGAACGATGGGTTCAAACATCTGAACCGGATGGAATTGCAGACACCGATGAAATTGAACATATAGCAGGTGTTTCTGAAGAAGATTATGATATTAGAGAAATGTTTTCTGCCATCATGCCCCTCTATCAGCGTCAAGCAATGCTCATAACTATTTGGAGTGCTTTCGAGTGTGAACTAGAGAATATGTATCTCTATGCAGCAGAGAAGATAAATGGTACTACTCGACTATCAAGAAAACCGAATAGAGATAGCAAAATAAATCATATTCTCAATGAGCTCAAAGCAATTGGCATTGCCGAAACAACAAGTGAAAATTTCAAATCAGCTTTTGCAACTCTCAACCTTGAGGTTCGTGAGGTACGCAACGCATGGGCCCACAACGGCGGCAAAGACTTAAAGAACATAACAAATGATGGAGTCGATGGTTTATCTTTAAAATATCAGCAGATAGCAATATCAAAAGATTACATCCAAAAAGTTGTTGCTCTCATACGCACAGTATCTTCAGAATTAAATCCATTAATCAGGCAAAAAGTCAGCGCAGCTAATCGGGTAGCCGGAGGCATCTAGCCTCCAGCCCCACACCACCCTGCATGCGGCTCCGCACAAGGTGGTTCATTGATCTGGCTAGCTTCTGTTTCAAGAGTGTACAGCGATTCACCCATCTTTTAGTGAGCATAATTCTACTTTCTTAAGATAGTCATTAGTAATGATAATGTGAATCGAATAATTCAGAGCCTAAGCACTAAATGATTTCTGTCCACTAACGAGTTAGAGCTCTATTCATAACGTTTGTGTTCACCAACAAATAAGTAGGTTAATGCGCAGAGCGGTCAAGGGGGCTTCATAACGCCCCACAGAAGTAGTGACATGTGAGCTTACTACGAGCTGTTAACTTTCTTTGTGTCTTTTTTAGCACCAATAATTATTGGTCGACAATAAATATACCAAGCTGCTAAATTCAGATTTACCAAGGCTGTCATACCATTTGCTGCACCAGCAATTGGTTCACTTATTTAGAGGGACGTTATCAGCTAAAGGAGTTCAGTGTGATTTATAAGAATACACAGTTAGGGTCTACAATACTCACTATTATGGGGTTAGTAACAGGAGTATTAATATTTGCATCATATAGTAAACCAGAGGAATCAATCTGGTTTGCATTTATCATTGTTGGTGTCACAGCCCTTCTTTTCTCATCTTTGACGATAAAAGTTGATGGGGCCAGAATCTATTGGTTTTTTGGTCCAAAGTTTTGGCAAAAGTCGTTAGAGCTTTCAGAGATAGCATCGGTAAGAAAAATAAAGACTAAATGGTATTACGGATTTGGTATCCGTTTAATTTCAACGGGTTGGTTGTACAATGTTTCAGGTCTAACTGCCATCGAATTAAAGCTTAACGATGGAACTATGGTGAGCTTAGGCACTAATGACCCTGATAATTTAATTAACGCCATTGACATAATATGTCCAAACCCTCTAGTATAAAATACAGTCAACTAGGGATAGAGGGATATCATGGAACTTTGGACAAATTTTAGCGACTTGCTAGTACAGGCAATTGGCTTTCTAACAACGGAGGTAGGCGTAAGCAAAGGTGTTGCAATCATTCTGCTTACGCTTGTCGTGCGTTTACTATTCAGTCCACTCAGTTGTTCTGCAATGATTAATAGCTATAAAAATAAAAAGATGATGGCAGCAATAAAGCCTGAGTTAGATAAGCTAAAGTCGGTTTATAAAGATAAGCCAGACGAAATGGCGAAACAAACAATGGCGTTATATCGAAAGCACGATATAAAATTTGTTAGCAAAACCCTTGTCGCTAATGTTTCCAGCCAAGCTATATTCGGATTTGGAATGTTTCAGGTACTTCAAAAGGCTATTTTTAGCAGTAAATTCGCATGGATTTCTAATATCGCTAAGCCAGATATCGCATTAGCAATGCTTGTAGGAGCATTAACCTATTTATCTATGCTTATGATGCCTGGCAGTGCAGAACAAGCGAATACTTTGTTTTTGCTTATCCCGGCAATGGTCAGTGTTGCTGTTTTGGTTACAGCTCCTTCAGCCTTGGGCTTATACTGGGCGACGTCGAGTGCATTTGGGGCGCTGCAATCAGTGGTAATGCAAAAGTATTTTGAAAAACAGCACAGCAATGTGCCTCAGTCTCAAGCTTAAATGACTACTGAGTAATGACTACGAAAAAATGGGTATATCTACACCACGAAACGCTGCGCTTACACGAAGAACACGAAGGTAGAGATAACGGACTCCAATGGCTTGAGCGTTAGCCTTTCTTTGTGGCCTCTGTGTCCCAATAACATCCGTGTTTAACGGCCAGTTCGCTATCCCTAGCTCTCGCTTATTAGCACATGGCTTCGCCATATTCGCCGTGGTGAATAGCTTTCACCCAAAATGCTTTAGCTTAGACTTAAAAGTATAAAAGCCATCCTAAGATGGCTTTTATACTTTTAGTTTTAGAAGCTTACTTTACAGGGCTTAATCTGACACGGGTTGAGTTTAAGCAATACCCATCATCATCTTTCTTATATTCACAATCTGGCTAAATTCGCTCATCTCTTTAGAAGACAGTTTGCTTGCCATCGGGATCTTAGCTTTCATTGAGTCCACCGGACGACCATTGATATGAAACTCGTAATGCAAATGCGGGCCGGTTACTCGCCCAGTATTCCCTGATAGTGCGATAACCTGGCCCCGTGACACGCGCTGACCTTTATGCACCAGTGCTTTTGATAAGTGTAAATAGCGGGTACGGTACTTATTGCCGTGGTCTATCACCACGTATTTACCTGCAAATCGATGATCGGTAACCAAAGATACAATGCCATCTCCTGGTGCGACGATTTTAGTCCCTATGGGTAGCGCAAAATCAGTCCCGTTGTGTGGTGAATTTCTGCCCGTGACTGGGTGGTGACGATGAGGGTTGAATCGAGAACTTATACGATAATTTTTAGCCAGAGGAATACGCTGAAATGCACGCGCTAAACTTTGGCCTTGTTCATCATAAAAGTTACCGTCGGTATGCTGATAGGCATTAATACTGCTAGAGCCTCTATCGATGGTCACACCCAAAACATGGCTATTACCCGTCGCTTCTCCGTCGATAAACTGATCGTTCATCAATACTGAGAACTTATCACCAGCGCGAAGATCGCGGGCGAAGTTGAGCTTCTCTTTTAGCAAGGATTCGACACGTTGGATCTCTGCGGCATTGAGTCCCATTTTTTTGGCTGAAACATAAAATGAGCCATGGATCTGGCCTGAGATGGCGCGATCTCGCCAAATACCTTCGATATTAATTTCGTCAACGTTAAATGAACCGTCATCGAAACGGGTAAAAATCACCTGCCTCGCGGCATTAAAATAAAGACTTAGTTTTTGCAGTTCACCGGCGTCATTTAACCAAAACTGAATGTTGTTACCAGGCATTAACGTATCTAACGCCAATACATTTAAGTCCGCTTCTAGTACACGGTACATGGTTTGTTGATCCACGCCGCCCTGCTCAAACAAGCCACTTAGTGTATCGCCTTTAACGATCTCTTTTTGGAATGCCGGTGCTGGTTCTAACAACTCGCTACTAGGCAGAGCCACGTTTTGAGAAAGAATCGACTCGATATCGAGCTGAACCGGAATGCGCTGAGGCAATAGCTCATGATTGCTTGGTATTAATGTGGCAGCGCCAATCACCAATACCGAACCTAAAAGGACTTTCCGATGTAAAACAGATAGCCCCGAGAAACGGTTTTTAGACATATTTGAAAAAGAAAATTTACTTGCGCGCAACCTGTGCCTCAACTTTCATTATTATGATTATCTATTTGCCCCAAAAACCCCTTCAAAACGAGGTTTGATGCCAAGTTATATCAAAAATAATTCAATTTACAAACTGTTCAACCGCACAAATTGATGACTACACCATGATAAGTTACAAACTGAGCGTGGTAAGCCTGTTGTATTTGTTCAATAAACATACCGACACAACAGGATTACGCCACTTCGCTCTAGAAGAGCTATAACTTGTGAATTAGGGCAGTACTATGCTCACTTCACTGCCGATAGCAGTCTTGTTGATATCGATACGCGTCGCTATCTGCTCCTTCATCTCAGACACATGAGAGATCACCCCTATCATGCGGCCCGATGATTGCAAATCCATCAAGGTCCGAATAGCAAGATCAAGCGAGTCTTGATCTAAACTACCAAAGCCTTCGTCGATAAATAACGTATCGAGTTTTATGCCACCAGCGTAAGCCTGTACAACATCGGACAAGCCTAGTGCCATAGACAAAGCCGCCATAAAGCTCTCACCACCACTTAAGGTCGCCACAGGGCGAACTTTTGAGGTATAGGCATCTTCGACTTCAAGTTCGAGTCCTGACGCCTTATTGCCCTTGGCGCGATCCTCTTTACGCAGCAATCGATAGCGTCCTTTACTCATCAGCTGTAGACGATGACTCGCCTCAAGCAACACATCATCAAGCAGCACGCTTAGAACGAAACGTTGTAAGCTAATTTTATTGCCCGTTTGACCATTGGCCACTTCGGATAAGGTACCGATCACCGCGTACTCATCTTCAAGCTTCTTAGCTTTGGCATCGGCATCTTTAAGCTGCTTTTGGGTTTGTTTGAGTTGCGTTACCCTACTCTGCACGTTTTGCCAGTTTGCTTCCGCCGCTTGCTGCTCAGCTTGAATGCTAGCCAAACTGGTCTCAACATCTCCAAGCTCTGGTTTAATCTGCTGTGATAACCGGTCACTCAATTGGCTCAGTGTCGTTTGATTAGCTATACAGTCTTGCTGATATGTACTGAGAGTATCGGCTATCTCTTTAAGTGCACCAGGAGATAACAAGGCCTGAATGAGCCCCTGTTGATCACTAAAGCCTGACATCGACAGTTGCTCATTTAACGCAGATAACGCCTTGTCACCTTGCTCCCTTGCCTGAGCCACATTAGTTTGAGCCCCGGCTAAAGCAGCAGTTTGAGCGGCATCATGCTCTAACGCTTGAATATGAGACTGACGGACTGCATTGATGTTTTGTTGTAGCGTCGTCACCTGCGACTGAACGTGGTCAATCGCCTCATTGAGTGCATCTAAACTGCGATATTGCTCAGGAATGGCAGCGGATGCTTGTTCAAGCTGTCCGTGCAGGCCTGAAACCGAACTCTGTAGTTCAGAAAAGCGGTCTCGCTCAGCATCGAGTTGGGCTTGTAACTCCCTCAGCCTTGTTTGCCAGTCCTGTATTTGTTGTCTCAGTTGAGCTAATTGCTGAGCAGCGCTATTGGCTTGATTTAACTGCTGCTGTAACTGCTGCAAGTGTAACTGCAGCGCTTCGAGTGATTGATTACTGCTTTCACCCATTCTTTGCTGTAATTCAGCTAGCTGCTTCAACTGCTCTTGATGCTTAGTGTTTAAGCCGGAATATTCAGCTCTCGCTTGATTAAGCGCCTCATTTGCCGATTCCTCACGTTGCAGAGCCTGTTGTAGCTCCTCCTCTGTTGGCAATTGCTCTGCACTTTGGGCAGGATGTGGGTGCTCGGCGCTGCCACATACTGGACACGGCTGCCCCAGGGTTAACTGCAAGGCTAAACTTGCTGCTTGGCCGCGGTGCCAAACGAGCTGCAACTGTCGATGCTGAGTTTGCGCTTCGACAAAGTGCGAGCGAAGCTGCCCGCCCTTCTCTTTGGCGAGTGTTAACGCCTGTGCTGTGTTGCCAGCCTCAATGTTAGCCTGTTGCCACTGCAGGTAACGCTCAATCAAGTCACTTTGACTACTTACGGCTTGTTGAGCATTCACTTGCTCGCTAGCAGCGAGCTCTAATTGGGGAAGCTGTTGCTCTGCAAGCTGCTTTTGTGCTTCCAGCGCATCTAAAAGGCCCTTCTCTTTAATGCCCTTCTGTTTGGCTTGATCCCGCTCGAGACTTGCTTGATTGAAGCTTTTTTGCAGATGGTCTAGCCCTTGAAGTTGAGGCACCAACTGAGTTAATTTTTGCTGCTCATTCTGAGCTTGCTGCAGCTGATCCTCCAGCTCGGGTAACGCGGCAAATTGGGTGTGACTTAAACTAAGCGCCTGTTCACTTTGCAGCTTGGCAGATTGTGCCTTTGTGACTGCAGCTTGTGCCTGTGTCACCTCGACGTCGCGGGCAAGTGACACATCTAACACAGGTTTGATTTGCTGTGCTTTTTGGCCGCTCTCAAGCCTTACTTTATCTTGCTCAATAGCGGGCTTTTGTTCATCGAGTAAGGCTGCGGTTTGTTTTAGTTTATCCAGTACATCAAAATCATTAACCAATAATTTAGCCGACTCAAACTGCTTATTGGCGTTAATCAGCGCAAGCTGGTTCTGCTCTTTAAGCACTAATGCTTGAGCAAGCTGTGGCTCGAGTGTCAGCAGTTCATCATTTAGCGCGTCATCGGACTCAAGTTCGATATTGTGCAGCATGCCATCACGTTTGTTACGGTGATCTCGCACTTCAGTTTTAATTGCTGCAGCCTGAAACTTTAATTTGTCTTCAATTTTACGATAAATCTGTGTTTGAAATAGCTGGCTAAAAATCTTCTCTCTGTCTTTAGAGTCTGCCATTAACAGTTCGCGAAACTTGCCTTGTGGCAACACCATCACCTGACGGAACTGATCGGCATCAAGGCCGGTAAGGCTTTCTATTTCAGCGGTGGCCTCTGAGACTTTACTCGCCACCAGCAAATGTTCACTACCATCGCTATCGATGCGGTACAGCTGAGCTTCTGGCTTTTGCACCGTGTATCCGTCGCCACTCTTTTTAGCCCGTTGCTGCTCTGGCACACGGCGGATGCGGTACTGTTTATCGCCCAAAGCAAAACTAAAGGTGACTTCGGTCAACAGGCTATCTGCTGCTAGGTCACAGCGCATCTGGCTGCCCTCGCGCTCATCGCCTGTGGTCTTGCCATATAGCGCAAAGCAGATTGCATCTAAAAGCGTGGTTTTGCCCGCCCCCGTTGGACCATTGATTAAAAATAACGGGTTAGAACCTAATGCGGAAAAGTCGGTCACTTGAGTCGACGCAAAGGGGCCGAACGCTGACATTTCTAAAGTAAGAGGTCTCATGAGGTACGCTCCATTTTATGTAACTCATCGATTGCACTGGTCATTGCCAGCTTTTGCGCCTCGGTCATTGGTTCACCTGACACTTGAGTAAAAAAGTCGGTAAACATGTCTAATTCGCCCTTCTTAATATGATCTCGGCTTAGCTCAACCTTGCTGCTATCGCTCATTAAGCCGGTACGCTCTAAGTGCAGTACATTCGGGTACACACTTCTGAGTTTACCCATGGCATCTAAAATGGCGGTTTTATCACTCAGTCTCACCATCAAATAATCGTCACGATTCACATCGGTTTTGCCTTGCTCTAATAAGTCTTGCAATAAGCCTTCGATAATTCGCACATCTCGCATGGCCGATAGCGGCAATAACTCAAAGCGAGCTTTGCCATCTGAATCTAATTCAACCAAGGTGACCGATTTGTTTTGATGCTGCTCACTGAATGAGTACTTAAGCATTGAGCCCGAATACCTGACATGTTCAGCACCTTTATATTGCGGCCCATGTAGATGCCCCAGAGCAGTGTAATTAAAGTCATTAAACAGCTTTGGCGAGACTTTATCGGCGCCGCCAATGCTCAGTGGACGTTCAGACTCAGACTCACTGCCACCATCGAGAAAGCAGTGACTAATCACGACTTTGGGCAGTCCTTGGCTATCGTGTTCCTGCACCTGCTCAAGCAGTTTCACCATCGCCTCTTCATGAGTACTCACTTCACACTCAAACACATGACGAACAGTGGCCGGATCGGCATAAGGCAGACCATAAAACATGGCATTTCCCTGCTTACCTTTAAGCTCGATGGGCCTAATTTCTTGAGTTAGCGGGCCGACAATATGCAGGCCGCTATCGTTCATCTGCCTTGAAGCAAAACCCAAGCGTTCGTGACCATCATGGTTACCCGCTATCATAATCAGTGGGATCTCAAGCTCATTCACCAGACGATTCACGACCTCATCCAATAAAGCAACCGCTGCAGCTGGCGGAATAGATCTGTCATAGATATCACCCGCGACAACTACAGCATCAACATCATGGGTTTTAGCGAGTTCGACAATCTGGTTTAAAACAAAGCGCTGATCATCGAGCAAACTCTGGTTATGAAGTTGTCTGCCGATATGCCAGTCAGAAGTATGGATAAATTTCATGCGTTCTCGTTTAAAAATGAGGAGGATATAGGAGAGTGTCTGTGCAGACTTTCCGTTAATTTTCTGTTTAGCTTTCTACTTAGTTTTCAGCTTAGTTTTCTAAACAGTTTCAGTTTGGCTGTACGTTTTGATAATAGTAAGAAAACTGAACCATTTGCACAATAGCCTATACCTAACAGATAAGGCCTAGATCGCAGCGAATAGTGAAGTTCGGTGTATCAATAACACACCAACCCACAGGGCTCTTGTTTAAATTTAATCGAGCAATTGCACAAATAATTTACGATTTCCTCAGCAAAATATGACCTATGCCAAATTAGTCACTAAAAATTAAAAAAATGAGTGCGTTTTATTCTGAGTATTGTTACTACAGGCATACATAAGCAATAGTGGTACTAGATAGCATGCAGTTTTCAACGTTTGGTGAAAAATTTAATCGATACTCTGGCATAACTCAGTTAATGGATGATCTTAATGAGGGATTACGCACACCCGGCGCAATTATGCTCGGCGGTGGTAATCCGGCTTCTATTCCTGCCATGCAAGATTATTTTCACCAAGCGACGGCCGATATGCTGGCCAATGGCGAGCTCGTCGCGGCATTAGGTAACTACGATGGCCCTCAAGGAAAAGATACCTTCTTAAATGCCTTAGCATCGTTATTGCACGACACCTACGGCTGGGACATCAGCCCAAAGAATATCAGCCTGACCAATGGCAGCCAAAGCGCCTTCTTCTATCTGTTCAATTTGCTTGCAGGTAAGCAAACAGATGGCAGCCATAAGAAAATTTTATTACCACTGGCACCTGAATACATCGGCTACAACGATACCGGCTTAGATGATGATATTTTTGTTTCTTACCGCCCCGAGATTGAGATGCTAGAAAACCGCATGTTTAAGTACCATGTGGACTTTGAGCAGCTAGCCATCGACGACTCTGTCGCTGCGATATGCGTGTCTCGCCCAACGAATCCAACGGGTAACGTACTCACTGATGCTGAAGTAGCAAAGCTCGATGAACTAGCGCGTGCTAACGGGGTGCCGCTTATCATTGATAACGCCTATGGTACGCCTTTCCCTAATATTATTTTCGAAGACGTGACCCCGTTTTGGAACAGCAACACCATATTGTGTATGAGCCTATCTAAGCTTGGTCTACCGGGCGTTCGCTGTGGCATTGTGATAGCGAATGAAGAGATAACCCAAGCACTGTCTAACCTTAATGCCATCATTAGCCTAGCTCCAGGTGGATTTGGCCCCGCTATCGCCAAGCATATGATTGAGTCTGGTGATTTGCTGCAGTTGAGCGAAAACGTCATCAAGCCTTTCTATCAACAAAAGTCTGAGTTTGCGGTCGCCTTATTGCAACAATCGATTACCGATAGCCGATTTAAAATTCATAAACCTGAAGGTGCTATGTTCCTCTGGCTCTGGTTTGATAAGTTACCTATCACCACCATGGAGCTGTATAGCCGACTAAAAGCGCGCGGTGTACTCATTGTCCCCGGCGAGTATTTTTTCTTTGGATTAGAGGAAGATTGGGAGCATGCTCATCAGTGCTTACGCATGAACTATGTGCAAGATGAAGCTAAAATGCGGGCTGGCATCGCCATTATTAGCGAAGAAGTAACAAAAGCTTACGCTGAAACCTCTCAAAACTGATCGAAAAAACGAGTCGATGGTATCTACTTATATAAAGCTGTTCATATCACAGCTTTATATAAGGCTTTCATATGACAACTTAAATATTTGACTATTCACGCCACCATTTAAATAGATGCAGTAACGCAAAGGCGCCATGGGCAAAGAAATAAATCTGAATAAATGTCACACAGAGCTTATGAACTGACAGAAGTAATTCGCTTGGACCACTAATATTAACGACTAAAAACCACATTCCACCCGTTGTTAAAGCAAGCAGCAAAGCGAGCAGCCCTAATCCTTCTACGGTTGCAGCTAATCCTGCAGGCTTAGGCTCTGGAAGCCTTCCCTTTAACAAGCACTCAATATCTTCTTTAATCCCTTCGTAACGTCCAAAAAACCACGGATACAGATCGAGTAATTTACGCCGCATAATAACTTTTATGGCAAAAATAATGCTTAAGGGAAACAACACCAATCCGGCATAAATATGAATAAATGCAAGATCTGCAATATTATCCAGTTGGGTGTCACCATGTACATGCATTAGTGAACTAGAAATCAGCTGAAATAACACTCCAATCATGACAGCAAAGTGCAGGTACTTCTCTAGAAAAGGTAGCGACTTAAAAAGCACTTTAATCCCTTGTCTTAATTTCACATTCATTTCTATAAGCCCTCCCTCTAGCAATACTTATTAATAGATTAGTCATGAAATTCTCAAGCTGTTCGTAAAATTCGACATTTAGCTCATTTGTTTAACTGAATGTCAGTCCACTCCCCCATCGATGCTCACATACAAGTAATATATCGTATTGTTTTATGCTTAATTTCTTAAAACATCTGCCCAAAGCAATGGGTTAGCCTCACAAACAGTAACAAATACGCCATTTAATTTAACCTATAAAATCAGTTAATTGCCACAAAAAACTATAGCTCAGTCTATTTTTTTGAGATAATAAATATTCCCTTACTTTTCAATACCTCATCAACAGGCGAATCAACGAATCCATCAACTCCCCCACCAACGAGCTAACTAAATAGCGAATCAAATAACTAATCAAATAACTAATCAAATAGTTAATTTTGATATTTTCCTGTCGCCTTAACCTGTAATCAATGACTCAACTTTTAAAGCTTAACAACCTTCGGGTAACACTCATACTCATCGTAAGGCCTCTTCTGTAAAACCTATTCATGGATAGATTTTACAGAAAGCAACTTTGCTTTTGGTTATGGGAAAATAAAATGAAAAAACTGATACTTGCTGTTGTTGTCAGCAATCTATTGGCAGGCTGTTTCGGCAGCGATAGCTCAAAAGACCCAAGCGTACCGAGTATTCCACCAAGCGATCTGATCCCGGCTAAAAAGACATATCAGGGTAGCTTATTACTCAGTGGCAAACGGTTATCAGGACAGGTAAGCTGTAATGGTCAACCCTTAGGTGACACTGGTATTTTCACATTTACAGATGGTGATAATGTCAGTTGCGCTTATGGCTCGATAGAGCTGCTCAATAAAGACATTCCTTTGCCAGAGGGGTGGAGCCGTGACAGTCATAACGCTATGGCATTAGACATGCAAAATGACTGGACTCATGCAATAAGCATTGCCGATGGCGCAAAGGTCATGACAAAAGTCAGTACCTGCCCCGCTATCACTAATGAGATCTGTTTAGATGAACTAGACAGCTTTGATATCGCTCCCCTTTTTTCAGGTGGCAATAGTACAGAAATTGAAGCGTTTTTAAACCCGCCTGCGGCAGAAGAAACCGATGAAATTGATAAAGCGCCTAGTTCACATGTCGACAACACGTTAACCCCAGAAGTCACTGCAGGCGCCAAACCAGATATCAATGCGGGTTTTGTGTCAGCGGCCGCTGAAGATGCCTACAGCTACAAGCCAAGTGAAGAAGGGCGCATTCTCACAGAAAGTGTGCTGTCTGATAAACAGGGAACGCCTCTTGCTGGAGTCAATTACTACAGCAAATCATCGCGCGGGATCACCGACTCAAGCGGAGTCATGTCTTACCTTTGGGGCGAGACAATTACCCTAGGTTTAGATACCTTCACTTTCGGTTCCGTAAAAGGTAATCAAATTGAATATCAGCTGACTGATGTGTCTAATAGTGAAATCGTTAAACAAAATATTGATACATTAATAGCCCGTTATGCCACCGATAACGGTGACAGCGTTTCTTTTGGTGAGCATGTGCACCAAGTGTTTGCACAATACCCTAACGCCATTAATGAAATCATTAAACTCAATCTACCTAACGGCGCGCAAATCGAGGATACTCAGTATCGCGTGCCTAACGAATTTAACGCGCAGTTTGAAACTGGATTAGCACAAATCATTGATGCAGAGCTAAATCAGGCGCGAGCGTTAAACCATCTTGCTACGCCAGTTTTACGCAATAGCCAGTATGTGACTAAGACCTTGCAGCAACTCTATACTGACGTTGACCAGTTCCATGTTTTTCATGACAACTCGTCTTTTTATGGTGAGGTGGGTTATGCACGCTTTATGCGTTCAATGAACACATCAAATACTGCGTTTCCGGTACTGATGCCTCGCAACGATGTTAACTACTGGCTGCCATTTGGGTCAGAGCAAGCTTATCAACGTAACGATGGCTTCCCTTATGTGACTGACGCTAAAATTATTGATGCGAGCTCTGATGTGCTCCTCAAGCGACCTGAAATCGTAGGTGAAGACACCGCAACCTATAACTTGCCCGTTGTCACCGCTGGTGAAATTGGCCAAGGTAATGTCGTGTTTATGGGCAACAGCATGTACCCAAACATTTTAAGTCATCCGTCAAACTATTGGGCCGGTGGTGAAGAGGCGGGTAAAGACAACGGCAGCATGCCGCTATTTTTTAAAAACATGTTCACTTGGTTTGCCCCTCAATATCAACATGGCAATACTTCAGTTAATGTCGGTTCAAACATTAATAAGGTTTGGAAATCGAACATTAACTCTAACCAAACGTATGATTTCTTTATCGACGATTCATACAAATTAAATGTTGAGTCACTCGCTTCAGGCAGTTATGACGGACTTGAGCCACAGACTACGCCAATCTTAATTTTACAAGCCTATGAAACCGGCCTATTTGGTGATGGCATGAGCGTAAAAGTACTTGCCGACATCACTAAGCCATTACTTTCTGCGACAGATATTACGGCGTTGATTAAGTACATCAACGCAGGCGGAAATGTATTGTTCATGGACGGGATTGAGCAATTAAATCCTGAGCCCATTGCGCGCCTAGCTGATACTGCAGGGATCTCTTTAGGTGGCGCAAACCTTGCGCGCACAAGGCAAGGTTACTGCGGTGAAAGCTATTACTGTCAAGCCCCAAGCCCTAACCCACGTGCGAGCTTACAAGACACACTAGTCACTTATGAAAAGTTTGATGACATGTCAAAGTTTGTTGTTAACGCTGACGGTACGGTGACTTTTCCATCGCCTATCGATAAACCTCAGTTCGGCATTGCTCAATACAAAACCCAGGATGTTAATGGAGAAGAGCGCAATAACTTCGCATTTTTCAGCGTTAAAACTGAAGAGCAACGTTTGGCTGCCGTGGCGACAATCCAAACCGCTTTCCCAAAAGTCAAAGAGTGCACTGATGCGAGTTATGACTATGAAATAGGCTGTATCGAAACCCGTCAAGGGCATGGCTATACCACAGGAGGCACGTATTTCAGACCACGATTTACCCGTTATGAGATTAGCCCTGATGTGGTAAATACTATGGTTAAAGCCGCTAACCTTGGGGCTAACGTTGAAAAACTCTATCAACACGAAATTTACTACCGCAGTAAAGGCAGTCAAGGTACCCGTCTATCATTAAATGAGTTGAATCAAACATATGACAACTTATCCGTCTGGCTGTGGAATGACGAGCAATACTCCTATAACGCTGAAGTGCAAGATGAGCTAGGTTTTAAGAAGGCGACTGAATTCTTAAACTGTTACACCTCAAACCAGCATCAGCCTGATAATGCCTGTGCCACTGAAACCGAGGCTAAACTAAAAAGCTACCACATGCTAACGGATAGTGGTGAGCTAAACCCAAGCTACCCATTAAACTATCAAGAAAAACCACTCACCAGGATCATGCTTGGCCGTTCATATTGGGACAATGAGATAAGTGTTGATACGTCTATTTACCCTGGAAATACCAGCGCTAGTGGCGGCAATGCTAGCGTACACATTGAAACGTTCAATAATGCTGTCGTAGGTACGGCAAATAACATGCAATCCACCGGGTTATGGGCCGTTAAGCGAGGCGTTGTGACCGTCAGTGGTAATCATGACGCAACGATTACAGTGGCTCTTGTGGATGATGTCACGGGTAAGCATGAACATGAACTGGCATTAAAGCGCCCTTCTCGAGTGCAAAAGTCTTGGTCCCATACAGCAGGTGCAACAACTGAAATTATTGCCCCTTATGGCGGACTCATCTATATAAAGCCTGCATCGACACAAACTCACAATCAAGTTGAGTTTAGCTTTACAGGCGTATTAGAAGCATCTCTTTGGAAAAATGGTCTATGGCAAAATCCAATAAACCTTGATGTGCCACTTGCAGAAATCAATAGCGGCCACTTTGTTTACACAACCCCGGTTAATAATGTTACTGACACTAATATTCAAGCATTTGCCGATGGTATGAATGATTTTGCTGAAAAAGCCAGTGATTTCCACGCGCGAAATAACACCCTGGGCAATATGCGCTTTACCGGGGAGTTATTGCCTGAGCACTCTCATCGCTTTGTTAATGATGTGCAAATATCAATTGGTGCTGCGCACTCTGGATACCCAGTAATGAGCACCAGCTACAATCGAGATGCCAATACCATCCCGACCCAACCTGAAAATGACTGGTTATTGTGGCATGAAGTCGGCCATAACTTGGCTGCTGCGCCGTTTAATGTCAAAGGTGCAACTGAAGTTGCCAACAACTTGCTCGCTCTGTACATGCAAAATCATCGAGATAACGGTAACGGAGAAATGGATCGGGTAAAGACTGATATTCAAAAAGCACCTATGCTGATCAGCCGAGATCACGGCCATGTATGGAGCCATGGTAATGCAGGTTCACGCCTAGTGATGTTTGCACAATTAAAAGTATGGGCTGAAACTCACTTTAACATTGCAGATCATTTTGATGGCCAAACAGTGCCATCTTACTATGGCCAAGATGAAGGCTGGAACATGATAATTATGATGCACCGTGAAGCTAGAAACAGTGACAACCAATCGTGTTCGTCGCAAAACTCTAATCGCTTAAATGAGGGTGATTTACTGATGGCTTGTGCCTCAGAGGTGTCGGGATATGACCTCTCAAGCTTCTTTGAAGCATGGAACCCTAGTGAGGTGTCGGTCGTCACTGCAGATGGAAGCCGAGATTATCAAGGTGGTATTACTGCAAAAGGCCTTAATTATGTGCAGTCTTTAGCGCTGCCAGTCCCAGAGCAAAAACCTGAAGCCATTGATAGCATTCACTTGCATTGACCATATTCATTTTCATTGATCTGATTAGTCATTAATTTAAAGCCCCTTATACAACTAAGGGGCTTTTTTAAAACCTCCGCACAATACTCTGTCAATACGCGTCAGCTTACAAATAGTCAATGCAGTTACCCCATCTATTTGTTTAGATAACTTTAAGCCTAACGCGCTGCAGACAAGCTCACGTCGAAAAGAAAGTGAGATATTCGTTTTAATTAAACCACTTTCGTGATGCAGATCACCCTTTCAAATACTGATTTAACTAACAATTGTATTAACTCATTGCACTGTATTCGAAATGCAATAGAACAATGAAAAGATAAGGGGTCGTTTAAGGCACATCATTGGCCTTTAACTTTTATCGGACTTTACACGGATGAACGTAATGACTTAGAGCAAAAAAGTAATTTTCAATTCATGTGCTATTTTTTACATAGTGGTTTTTTTGTTTAAAAAACTGTAAGCCTAAAGCAAACAAAACCACTGCATAACAAATACCTTAATCACTGACTGGCTAAGTATCGTTTGTTAGCTCTACTAGAGAACAAACAACTTAGAACGATTTAATACATATTTGAGAGAAAAATATGAAACAAACAGAAAAAAAAGGGATCAGTATATTTGCCTTAGCGATGCTTAACATTGTTGCTGTGGTGAGTTTACGAGGGTTACCCGCAGAAGCTGAATATGGGTTGAGTTCAATATTTTATTATATTTTTGCCGCTATTGTTTTTTTAGTGCCTGTTTCTTTAGTCGCTGCCGAGCTAGCAACGGGTTGGTCGGAAAAAGGAGGGATATTCCGCTGGGTAGGTGAGGCATTTGGCCCCAAACTTGCCCTAATTGCCATTTTCATGCTTTGGATTGAGGTAACAGTTTGGTTCCCAACCGCGTTAACTTTTGGTTCGGTATCTCTTGCGTTTATGGGCCCAGACCAAACATGGGATCAATCCTTATCCGAAAATAAATTCTTTGTTCTTGGTATTGTGCTTGCCATTTATTGGCTAGCAACATTTGTCGCCCTACGTGGCACAGAAGCCTTCTCAAAACTTGCTAAATGGGGTGGTTTAGTCGGTACTGTTATTCCAGGTATTATCCTTATCGTATTAGGTTTTTCATATCTTTTTGCAGGTAATACGCCACAAATCGAATTAGCTTGGAAAGATGTTATTCCCGATTTTTCTAACTTTAATAACGTTGTTCTTGCAGCCAGTATTTTCCTCTTCTATGCCGGTATGGAAATGAACGCTATCCACGTTAAAGAAGTTGATAATGCTCCTCGAAATTACCCTATTGCCATTGGTATTGCGGCATTAGGTACAGTGTTAGTTTTCGTCTTAGGTACGTTGGCAATTGCTTTTGTTATTCCTCAGTCAGAGATTAACTTAACCCAGAGTTTATTAGTGGCCTATCACGACATGTTTGTTTGGGCTGGAATTGGCTGGGCTGCACCTGTGATGGCCGCCTGTTTAGCGCTTGGCGTATTAGCAGGGGTTGTTGGCTGGGTTGCAGGCCCATCTTCGGCATTGCTTGTGGTCGCAAAAGGCGGTTACCTTCCTCGCTTTTGGCAGCAAACCAATAAGCATGGCATGGCTACGCACATCATGATGGCGCAGGCGCTGCTGGTTACATTAATTTCAACGGTTTTTGTAGTCTTACCTTCAGTGCAAGCGGCTTACCAAATCTTAAGCCAGTTAACGATTGTGCTCTATCTCATCATGTACTTAATGATGTTTGCCGCAGCCATTTACTTACGCTACAGCCAGCCTAATCGTCCTCGCCCTTATAAGATTCCAGGTGGCAGTACCGGTATGTGGTTGATTGCAGGTTTAGGCTTTATTGGCTCATTAACCGCTTTCCTGTTCTCATTCATTCCACCATCACAAATCGCAGTCGGAAGTCCCGAAACCTTTGTCGCTATTTTGGTGATACTCACTATCGTCTTTGTCTCAATCCCCTTGTTTATTTATAAAGCACGTAAACCACATTGGCGCGATCCTGAAGTCACGGACTTTGCACCTTTCACTTGGGAAATTGAAGATAAGCATCCTGGTGTGATTAATACATCCGATAAAGTGACTCACACGTTACATCAGCCTAACTAACTCGTTTGCAAGCAGTCGAATTCGAGTAGTTAAAGATAAACATTCGAGGATAAATGATGGTCTTATTAGCCGATGTTATGCAGCAAGCATACGACAAGTACAAAGACAAACATGGCGGAAAAAATGCGTCCTATATTCCGTACTTAGCACAAGTGCCTTCAGAGTTAACCGGAATCGCTTTTGTGTCTGTTAACGGTGAAATCACCTCCTTTGGTGACAGTGACTATCACTTTGCGATTGAATCAATCTCAAAAGTGATTACCTTAGCCTTAGCATTAGAAGAATCGGGCAGTGAAGCAGTCCATAGCAAAATTGGCGCAGATCCAACAGGACTACCTTTCAACTCTGTTCTTGCACTAGAGATGCATAATGGCAAGCCGCTCACGCCTCTAGTGAATGCTGGAGCGATTGCAACGGTGAGTTTAATCAAGGCGGATGACAAAGAGCAACGCTGGCAAAAAATTCTCGACTGTCAGTCACGCTTCACTAACAGTGCGACTCAATTATCCGATGAGGTTAATCAATCAGAGCAAACAACGAATACTCACAATCAAGCTATCTCTTTACTATTAAAGTCAGCTGGCAATATGTATAGCGATCCCCTTGAGGCTTGTGATGTTTACACGCGTCAATGCTCAACGTTAATTAACTGCATAGAGCTTGCAACAATGGGAGCCACGCTTGCTAATAGTGGATTTAATCCATGTAGCAAACAAACCGTTATCCACTCAAAAAACGTGTCGCATATTCTTGCCGATATGATGATGGAGGGGCTGTATGAGCGCTCTGGTGACTGGGCTTATGATGTGGGAGTACCGGGTAAGAGTGGCGTGGGGGGCGGTCTTGTTGCTGTTATCCCAAATGTTGGTGCTCTTGCCAGCTTCTCGCCTCCTTTAGATCCTGCCGGAAACAGTGTCAAAGGACAGCTGATGATAAAACATATCTGCCGTTTAATGGGCTGGAATATGTTTCACACTCAGATTGAGCAGTAATTAGTTAAAAATACGGTATTAAACCATCCCCAAAAAAGACTCAGAGAGTGCTCAACCGGCACTCTCTGACGCTCTTAAAATTCATCGTTCCCTCAGTCACAAAAGCTAAGCTAGCAGTAAGCCTTTTGGCATTGATTAGCTATACAACTGACTAGACTTACAATTCCATCACAGTGAACACACCATTTAAATTAGTTTACAAAATCAACCCTCGCCTAGGCTGGGGTTGGGGCGTAAACAAAACAACAAGCAAAAAGCAAAAAGCAAAAAATAAAAAATAAAATACTCAGCAAGCAGTAAACCTACAGACTAATATCATTTACAAGCCGCGAATTAATAGACAATTTTACTGCCGCCAATTGCCGAGGAAATATCATGCCCTTATCGAACAAAGAAAAGGCCGTCTCCCTGTTAAACAGTATTCAAAGTGGCAGTAACGCGCCAATTGCCTACATCAATCCGAATAAATACATCCAACATAATCTAGATATTGCTGATGGATTAGCTGGATTTGGTGCCGTCATGAAAAATGCACCCGTTGGCGGATTTAAAGTTAAGGTGATACGCGCCTTTGAAGATGGTGATTACGTATTTACCCATAGCGACTACGATTTTTTTGGTGAAAAAATTGGCATTGATATCTTTAGATTTGAAGATGGGCTTATTGTTGAACACTGGGATAATTTAATCGCAAAAAGTCCACAGCCCAATCCGAGCGGCCATACTCAAATCGATGGTGAAACAAAGATAACAGACTTCGATAAGACTGATGCGAACAAAGCCACTGCCAAGGGGTTCATCACCACCGTATTAGTGGGACAACAATTTGACCAGGCACCAAACTTTGTTGACGCCAATAATTACACCCAGCACCACCCCGACATTGCAGATAACCTTTCAGGGTTCGCTATGGCGCTGCAGCATATGGGCGAGAATGGGATCCACATGCTCTATGATGTTAATCATATTACCTTAGGTGAAGGCAACTTTACTTTAGCTGTGAGTGAAGGCAATTTTGCCGGTAACCCAACTGCCTACTTTGATTTATTACGATTAGACAATGGCAAAATTGTAGAGCATTGGGGAGTCATGTCGACGATCCCTGATAAATCTGAATGGAAAAATGATAATGGAAAATTTGGGTTTAAATAATCAAATTGACTTCATATCAAACCGTTTATGGCTGGGCATTCATTGGCTAATAAAACGCTAAGCTGCGCTTTATATAGCAATGGATGCCCTGCGACTAACTAACACAAACAAGGTGAGTTAAAGATTTAGCTCCGACTAAAATCTGACAAACATAGCGCTGAACACTAAGGTATAAAGTGCGAATAATATTTTTGAGAATAAGTATGTTACTGACTAAATAAAACATGTTAAGCATGTGATTTATAGCCATCAAAGGGAAGTGTATATCCTTATGTTATTAAAGCATTATTTATCAACTCGCCACTACACAGAAACACTATGTGCCCCATTGGAAATTGAAGATTATGTTCCACAAGCTATTGAATATACTAGCCCGCCTAAATGGCACCTAGCCCATACAACGTGGTTTTTTGAGCGCTTAATTCTTAAGGCCTACGCTGATAATTACTGCGAATTCAATGCCGATTTTGATTTTCTATTCAACAGCTATTATCAAACGCTGGGCGAGCGCGCCATACGTTCACAGCGTGGTTTATTTACCCGCCCAACCGTTAAACAAGTCTATCTATATCGCCAATATGTTGATGAGCAGATGCGTCTGTTATTGAGCCGCCCCCTCTCAGATGAGCTCTATGAGCTTGTCACATTAGGCATCAATCATGAACAGCAACACCAAGAGTTATTAATAACTGATTTAAAATATATGCTGGCATTAAATCCACTCTATCCGGAGTATTCACCCGAGTTTTCTCTCGTTGCAGATAAGAACCAACGAGATGGCTGGACTCGAATCAAAGAAGGTATGTATGACATTGGCCATCAGCAACAATCTTTTTGCTATGACAATGAACTAGGGCTGCACAAGGTTTGGCTATCGAAGTTTCAAATCGCAAATGCATTGGTGACTAATGGCGAATATATCGCATTTATTGAAGATGGCGGCTATACCCAGTTTAGCTATTGGTTAGATGAAGGCTGGGAATGGCTCAAATCCGAACAGATTAGCGCTCCTCTTTATTGGAAAAAAATCAACGACCAATGGCATTACTACACCCTAGCAGGACTTAAGTTACTCGACCCCAATGCGATTCTTGCTCATATCTCCTTTTATGAGGCCAATGCTTTTGCCTGCTGGAAGAAGATGCGTTTACCTACAGAGTTTGAATGGGAAGCGGCATCACAACACCTTGATTGGGGCAAACGCTGGGAGTGGACATCCTCCGCCTACCAAGCTTATCCAGGATTTCAAATAAGTGCTGGCGCTGTCGGTGAATACAACGGCAAATTCATGGTAAACCAAATGGTACTTCGCGGCGCGTCTGTTGCTACCGCTAAGAGTCACCAACGTTACACTTACCGCAATTTTTTTCATCCGCATTTGCAGTGGCAATTGTCAGGAATACGCTTGGTAAAAGATCATGATTAAACAATTTATTGATGACGTAAATAACGGCCTAAGTCAGTCACAAAAACAGCTACCCTCTAAATATTTCTATGACAAAAAAGGCGATGAGCTGTTTGTTAAAATTATGAGTTTAAAAGAGTACTATCTGACAAGATCTGAAATGGAGATCTTTAGCGAACAGGTGCACAGCATTATCGCTGCCCTAAAGCTTAATCAATCGAGCTACTTTGAACTTATCGAGCTTGGCGCTGGCGATGGCACTAAAACCCGAAAATTGCTGCAAGCGTTATCCGATGAAGGTTACCAATATGATTATATGCCCATTGATATCTCTAAAAATGCATTAGATAAGCTTGAGCACTCACTCGCTAAGGAGTTGCCCAATGTCTGTGTTAAACAACAACATGGGGATTACTTTTCAATTCTAGAGTCATTAAAAAATAGCCATCATCCCAAGGTATTGCTGTTTTTAGGCTCCAATCTTGGCAACATGCCTGACAATACTGCGACAGAGTTTATCTATAATCTGGGTAAAAGCCTCTGTGATGGTGATAAATTACTGATTGGCCTAGATATGGTTAAGTCCGCAGATATTGTGCTACCCGCTTATAATGACCAACAAGGAGTCACCCGAGATTTTAATCTCAATCTACTTCAGCGGATCAATACCGAACTCGATGCTGACTTTAATCTTGAATTATTCGACCATAGCCCTGAATACACTGAGCAAGAAGGAATAGCAAAGAGCTACCTTAAGAGTTTATGCGATCAGAGCGTCAGCATTAAGGCCACAGGAAAGGTTTATCAATTCAGTACAGGCGAAAAAATTCATACCGAAATATCCCGTAAATACAGTGATGCGATTTTTGACCGCATTTTGTCTCCGACCGATTTCGTCATTACAAGCAAGTTCACTGACAGTCAGCAGTACTTTGCCGATTATATTTTAACTCGCGTATGTACTAAACCCAATAAATGAATATCGCAAAGCAACAGTCAAGTGCGAACAATCTCCAAGAATTGGGGTTATTGGGGCTGGGGAGTCGAACAACCCAGTTCTATTTCGAGCAATTAAATCGCCAATATCATGCTCACTTCTCTAAAGATAGCACCTGCCCTTTATTGCTGTTAAATACCAACTTTGACGAATTTAATCCCTACTTACCCGATCAACATAGCAAACTACAACCTGCCTTAATTCGCTATTTAGAACGATTGCAGCGTATTAATGTACAACGCGTCATTATTCCCAATATTACCTTGCACGAGAGTGTCGACTACATCCAATTAGATGATGGGAAGTACCCAGAGATTATTAATCCGATAGCGGCAACCATTGAGCGGCTAAAAGAGGATAAACAATGGCAAGTCGTGCTTATAGGCTCCTTTTACAGTATGAATTCCGGCAAACTTTTCAAGCAATTTAATGATGCTGGGATTGCTGTGACAGTGCCTAGCGAGCAAATAATGCGGAGGATTGATGCTATTCGTAAACGTGTATATCGCTATTGTGAACATGAGCAAGATAGTGATGAGCTATTAACCTTAATCGCAAGCTATCAAGCTCACAGCACCGTTGTAATTGCGTGCACTGAACTATCTATTGTCTCCCAAGCTAAATCGGCGTCGATTTACGATATGGTGACGATTCAATTGCACGAGGCCATCAAGCCACTTTTATAGCTCAAGCTTATGCAGACTGACGACACTAAGGACTTCACCACTATGAGTATAAAACTATGAGTATGAAACTAGAAAACGCCAAAAACCTTTACCTTAAGGGGATTAGAGATGGCCACCCTAGAGAAGCCGTCACAGCTTATACCGGAGATCGCTATACTCAACACAGCACAGGGGTTGGTGATGGCATTGAGGGATTTGTTGCCTTCTTTGAGCCTTTTATTAAGCGCTGCCCTGTAAGAGATATCCAAGTTATTCGCGCTATTGTCGACGGCCAATATGTTTTTTGCCACGTTTACCAAAGCCTCAACAATGGTGAAGCAAAATGGGTCACAGCCGATCTATTTGATACCGACAGTAATGACAAGATTATTGAGCATTGGGATGTGATACAAGAATATGCAGAACATACCGTATCAGGGCGCAGTATGATAGATGGCCCCACGACAGTTGAAGACTTGCAGAAAACCGATGCAAACAAAGCTCTGGTCAGTCAGTTTTGTCAGGAGATTTTAATCGATGGCAAAGTCGATACCATCGACCAGTTTATTTCAGAACAAGACTTCCACCAACACAACCCCTATATTGCCGATAATTTACTCGGATTGGATAAACATTTAAAACTATTGGCTGAGCAAGGGGTCAGCGAAACATATCATAAAATCCACCGTATCATCGGACAGGGAAACTTTGTAGTGGCCTTTAGCCACGTAATAAAAAATGACGCTGATTGGTGCGTATTTGATCTGTTTCGAGTCAAACATGGGAAAATCGTCGAGCATTGGGATATCCAGGAAAAGATTTTACCCAAAGCGCAATGGGGTAATAGCGGTAAATTCTAAGCTTACCTCCCCGCTTATTAGGGAGTAAGTAACTAGGTGGTAGCATGGCTATTAACATTCAAGAGATCCAAGCTAAATCAATCGTATGTGCCACTAAAGTGCCGAGTGCAGATTATGTTATAAACCCTTACACTGGCTGCCAATTTGCCTGTATGTATTGTTTTGCCAGCTTTATGGGACGATTTATTGGGGAAAAGATTAACAACTGGGGCAACTATGTCTATGTAAAAACCAATGCCGTTGAATTGATGCAAAAGGAAATATTGCGCCTATTAAAAAAATCCCCACATCCAAGGATTTCAATCAGTACTGTTACCGATCCCTACCAAAGAGTAGAAAAGCAATACCGGTTAACTCGTGGAATTTTACAAGTGTTTGCAGATAAGAATTATCAAGGTCGAGTGAGTATATTAACCAAATCGCCCATGGTGTTTGACGATATAGAGCTATTAAGAAAAATTCCGAATGCTGAGGTCGGCATTTCGATCACCACAACGGATGATAAACTAAGCCGTTTTTTAGAAGTTCAAGCTCCCTCAGCAAGCGCCCGATTAAAAACATTAAAAAAGCTCAATGATGCAGGGATAAAGACCTATGTATTTGTTGGGCCATTATTACCCCATATGACTCTGAGACCTGAACTGATCGATAAACTCTTTTTTGAAATCAAACAAACTGGCACAAACGATATAAAGATTGAATACCTAAATTTACCCAAATATGTCCGCCCGAAATTAAATGAATTATTAAAAACAGAGCCGAAAGACGTTCAGGACATTTACGCAACATCTCAACTCCAACAGTATCGAGATGAGATGGAGCCAATGTTAAGAGCTAATCTTGCTAAGCATGGATTAACATTGCGGTTTGATGAAATCATTCATCATACAACCAATCAAAACCTAAAAGAGAAATGAGCTATCAACCAAAACTTAACAACAAATATTTAATTTGAATTGATAAGATGACAGCTCAGTCTTTTAGGCATTTACTTCAGACATTTACGATGTTTTATTGGCTGAGTTAAAAACCTGCCTGACTTGGCTGAATAGAGCTATGGCTCACTCCTCACGAACAGCAAACCTGTCTCTACAGTCAGACCGTTTACACATTGGCATCAAACTTTTTTAATTAAGCTGACAACAAACAGTAATAATACCGCCCCCACTGTCGCGGTAATGATTGCACCAATAAAGCCACCGCTTTCAATACCAAATAAACCAAATACATAACCGCCGACAATCGCACCGATAATACCAATTACAATATTACCGAGTAAGCCAAAGCCACCACCTTTGATAATGTTGCCAGCTAACCACCCCGCTATCGCGCCAATGGCTAAGAAAATCAATAATGCTGTAATATCCATGATGTGTGTTCCTTTAATATATGGTTGATAAAAATCAACTATGTTTGAATAACATCAATGAGTATAGTCCAGCCGCAAATGTCAGTGCCGAGTCATTATTATATCGCTTGTTAGTGGTAGCCCATAATTGAGTAATCAGTCAGCGACTCACACGCATTTTATGCTTTAATTTGCTGGTAAGGCTTTTACGGATTGCAAGATCAGCCGTGTGATGGCCTCTCGTTTATAAAGATCCTTTATCCGATTTGGCGTATCAATATTCAACGCAAAAAACACTGGACCAGTTGGCCATTCAACCCAACCTACCCACCAGCCATATTGACCTTGCCAACCCGTTTTAGCCCGTAAAACCCAATCCCTACCCGCTTCAACAATCATAATATCTTTAACTATTAACTGATCAGCCAAATCAAACACTAATTGATTTCGATATAAAGCCCGTAAAAATTCAATTTGTTCTGTGGCTGAGATTGCCAGTTTACCGTCTATCCAATAGCTGCCGCCGTCTGCGGTTACTACCTCAAAGCGCGGGTCAGCATTTCCGTATCCAATTCGCGATAAATATTGCTGCGCCTTTTGCTCACCTATCTGCTCAGCAAAGATGTCGTAAACCCACACCGCCGAATTACGCATGGCTGATCGCAGGTTTTGGTCTTGATTATGCGGCGCAAAACTTCGTTTAACGCCATCCCATTTAAACACTTGAAACTCATCAGTGACGATCTTTGAGTCCAGTGCAAACAGGCTGTGGGGAATTTTAAACGTCGATGCTGGAGAGTAGCGTTTAGCGGCCCTTGTCTTATCATAAACCCACTTGTTAGATTGAGTCATAGGATTGACTTGACGTTCATCGACGACAACTATCGTGCCTTTAGCTTCAAATTGATTGAAATACCGCTGCCAATCTGGGCGTTCATCAAGTGCAATTTCTAGCGGGTTTGCCTCTGCAATTAACGGTAAACAAACAGAGGTGACTATAGCGAACAATATCAGACCAGACCTCATAACAGAGCACCTATTGAGTATGGCTGGCATAACAACCTTTACTGCCAGCTTTTTTAAATCAAACCCCATGACACTTAGCAAACGTTTTTTCCTTAAGTTTCTCTTCTCTTACCACTTAGACAATACCACCTAGACCATACTATCTAGGCAACACCGCTCAAAACAATTACCATCGGGTCTCTTGTTGTCGGGTCTATAACTACCTTCTCTAGGCCCATCTGAACCATCTAGAATCAGGCAAACCAGTCATACTGCGCCGATAACAGCTTAACGCTCATCGCTATCGACATCACTACCACGAGTGGCTTAATGATTTTGGTGCCTTTTGTTAATACTAAGCGAGAACCCAGTGTTGCTCCTATCGCTTGACCAATTAACATCACGCCGCCTAGCATCCAAAAGACTTTACCACCAATGGCGAAGAAAATAAGCGATGCGATGTTGGTAGAAAAGTTTAAAATTTTTGCATGCGCGGTGGCTTTTGCCAGCCCATAACCCGCGAGCGATACAAACGCTAGCGCAAAGAAGCTGCCTGTTCCTGGGCCAAAAAATCCGTCATAAAAACCGACACCTAAGGCTGCAGTAAAAGCAAATACACCCGGAGTGAGTACTTGCAACTTATCCTCTTCACTGATTTTTTTCGAAAATAGAAAGTAACCACCGATGGCTAACATCAAGAAAGGTAAAAACACCTCTAAGAATGCGGGATCGATCATCTGAACTGCAATCGTGCCTAACGCTGCACCAACAAATGCACACGCGATACTCAACTTCATATCACTGAGCTTCACCATGCCCTTGCGCACAAAGTAAAAGCTCGCAAAAAAACTACCACCACACGCTTGCAGTTTGTTGGTCGCCAATGCAACTGTAGGAGGCAAGCCCGCCCACATTAAAGCTGGTATGGTTAACAGCCCGCCTCCCCCCGCAATAGCGTCAATAAAGCCCGCCAACATAGCCACAAAAAATAACAGTGTAATAAGCTCAACAGTAAGATCTAGAGTCATGATTTAATAACAAATAATTAGAGTGGTGTTATTAGACGTGGTTTGCAGTTAAAACACAAAGGAGTTATTGTTCATTATAAGTGAGTTTATCTCATACTAAAGACAAATAAGGCCCACCTAATGTACCTACACCTTCCTCCTTTAAATGCACTTCGAGCCTTTGAAGCCTCAGCTCGGTTAATGAGTTTTACGCTGGCAGGCAAAGAGCTATTTGTTACACATGGTGCTATTAGCAAGCAGATTAAACTACTGGAAGAGTTTGTGGGGATGCCGCTGTTTATTAGGCAACATAGAAGTCTTAAATTAACAGATGAAGGTGAACGCTACTTTATTAATGCACAAGCTGCCCTACAAACTATTAATAATGCAACTAGCGACTTAATGACTCAACCTCTTAGAACCCAAACCCTAGCGATTAATGTTTTACCTAGCCTGACTATCAGTTGGCTTATCCCAAGAATGGAAGAGTTTAAGTCACGCTATCCTCATCTCTATGTTGACTTATCAATCGGAGATTTTGAGGTCGACTTTAACAAGGCAAACTTTGACATAGCCATACGCAGTAGCACCACCGTGCCCAAAGCGGCCAATGTATTAACCTTGATGGATGAAGATTTGTGTCTAGTCTGCTCACCAGAGTTAGCCCTTACTCTCACCAACCTTAACGACATCAACAATATGACGCTGCTGCAGCATACGACTCGACCGGGTTTATGGCAGTTGTGGGCACAAAGTGTTGGTATTACCCTCACCACAGAAAAGAAATTTGGTGTAGAACATTTCTATATGCTGAGCCAAGCAGCTGCTAGTGGTATGGGAGTGGCTCTTATTCCACGCTTTTTTATTGAAGATGAGCTTAAAAGCGGCAAACTGGTGATCCCATTTAAAGCAGATTTCACCAGTCCTTATCGCTATTACTTATTAACGCCAAAATCGAGCAACCTGCCGTTAAAAGTACAATCTTTTATCGACTGGCTACTCGAGCTTTTTAGCCCTTACCGGCAGCACTAACCCTGTTTGATAATAACCTTAACCTATTGAGTAACATTATTTTCAGCTAAATCAAACATCTCTAAGTAATTCATACCGGCATGAACACTCAAGTCGAAGTTAAGCACTTTATGACAAACATCATACAGTGCTTCGCCAAACCACTGCCTATCAAACGCTTCCAGTGCTTTAATGATGCCAGCATGGCCTAAATCCCCTTTCAAACTCTCCGGTGCCATGGCATCAACAAAGCTTGCGACTAAGCCATAAAGATCTCTCTCAGCTTCGCCTTCAACTTCCCACAGCCTTGGGTCTGCATACTGAGATGCATAATGACTCGCCGCAATATCTAGGCCAATACCAAAATTAACCAATATCGCTTTATTTGGATTACAAATGATGTTCTTAGGACAGATTGCGCCGTGATAAATATCCATTTGATGCATGTATTGCAGACCGGTTAGCAACTGAGTAAACCACATTAAGGGTTGCCCAAGACGGATCTCTTCAAGCTCGTCGATAGATACGCCATATTCCCACGCACGTGCGATAAACAGATTGTCACTCTGAGGCAATTGACCAAAGGCCAATACTTTTTCAATATGAGGGTGATAAACCTTAGCAAGTGTGCGATAGATATTGCTCAGCATCGGCCAGTTAGCTTGCACTTTACTGTAGATTGACACACCGCACTGATATTGGCCTTGCAGATGCGTGGCGCGCCAGAACTGACTGGTTTCTTTAGCCGTAATAAACTGCTCTAGCTTAAAGTGGTGATCAATAATCGCACCAGCAGTGATGTCAATTTTCTCAGGAACAGTGTCGCATACCCCATGATCGATCAATGCCGACAAGTCACTACGCAGGGCATCTAAGTCGGTTGTGCTGCCAGCTATTGCCTCGCGATACCATTGATAAATCCGAGGTTGTTGCGTTTGCTCTGCAATCGTAAGGAAACCTTCTGCATAGGCTTTAATGTCTTCGTTATTGCTAACATTATCTTTGATGTCGATAAACTCAACGTCCCCCATATCAGAGACAAAAATACAATTACTGGTCCAACCGCCTACGGTAAAACCTCTGCGATGGATCTGTTGCAGTCCAGTTACGCTGCGCCGCAGTATTTCAAGTAATTGATAGGTGGTCATCTGCTCAGACTGGAGCACATTAAGTGGCACACCACGTGGCATACGGATAGGAAGCACTAACTGCTCACCGTCTTGGATCAGTGGTGCACAATAGGGAACACCACAACATCCAGATAGAGATTGCAGACGCAAGAACTCACTTCTGAGCTGTGCTTCATGCGCCTCTGATTGATTGCTGTCAGTAAATTGGGTGGGGATAAGCACTTTTAGTAACCAGGGGGCAGTCCATTCACCGGGATTATATTCAGCTTGCCAGACTTCGAGCCCACTTTGTATAAACAAGCATTTAAGTTTAGTGAAGTCGTGAATTTGATTATTACGTTTCTCTACCACTGCAACTTGGCCAATGGTTTCCAATACCAGCTCTTTTTGGGTATCGGTTACTTGATGCTTCCTTGGCGCAGTTAGCCCCCACTCCTTGGTTAACGCGTCGACAATTTGCTTAGGGGTATAAATACTGAGCGAGCCCTGCTGTTTTTCAAGCTCAATTTCTTCACCTTTACGGCCGGTGACAAATACCATGCCTTGGCACCAAGGCGCATATACGCCAACGGGAATTTTGTGCTTGACGTTACCCGCTAAAACACGTGCAACGTAGTTAGCTTTGGCTAAGCTGTTATCCACTTCTCGGCCATCTAATGACCATGCATGTAAACCGGCATCTAAACGGCCGATATAGCCCTTTACGTCGACCACATACACGCCCCACTCGCCAATCACCAGCGCATCAACTTCCATTGCTTGACCCGATTTGGCAGGGATCTCAACATTTGTCAGTAGGATATAATCTTCAGGGAGCTCATCAGCTAACAACGAAAAAGCCCAACGTTCCGCATCGTTAACTGGGGTTCCAAAACTTATCATTCTTGCCATTCTTGTCTCCTTCTGTGGCAATTATTTTATTTTTCTATTGGCTTCATTTTCATCTGATAGGCACAAAAAAGCCACTAATATAAGTGGCTTAATTTAAATTTGATTGTGCAGCTTGATTTAGTGTTTACAACCATCACCGCACTCATGTGCGTCATCGGCAAAATCGTCATCGCCTTCTTGATGTTGCATCACTCCCCAACCGTCGGTAATACCACCAAACTCTTGGGCAAATTCATGTAGATTCAACTCTTGCTCTACAATAGTGTCATAGGTTGGCACCATGTTTAGGCAAACGATCAGCTCCCACTTACCTGAATCATCATTCAGCAGTAGTTCAATTTCACCTTCAAGATCAGATTTACCTAGCTCTTCAAGTGCTGACTCTGCATCACGTTGATCTTCAAAAACTAAGAAGAAGTCGACATCAAGTGCTACCGATAAGTCGATACCGGCATCAGCCATGGCTTCAAGCATTTTGCCATTATCATCATCTGGAAATTGCATGTTATTCCTCTCTTGTCACTTACTCAGCGATAATTTTAACGCTTTCGCCGTTAAAACTCACAACTTCACCAGCAATCACTTTTTTACGCTTGCGGGTTTCAACTTCGCCATTTACTGTCACGAGTCCTTCAGAAATTACGTGCTTAGCTTCGCCGCCAGCACTTAACATTCCTTGAACTTTCAACACTTTGTATAATTCTATGTATTCTTCGCCTGACTTTAATGTCAACGTTGGAGTATCTGAACTCACGGTATTTCGCCTTAAATAATCAAAACTGTCAGCATTATAGCACCCTATTGAGATGCCTATGCATGCTTTCGAGTGTCGTTAAACTCTTTCTGCTGCTAAGAGTCCATAAACGCAATCATCAAACCATTGCTCACCGATTTTACAATTCTCTCGCAACAGGCCTTCACGCTTAAAGCCGCACTTTTCCAGTACCTTGATTGAAGCAATATTTTGCTCTATACAATAAGCGATAAACTTGTGGGGCCCGTAGGACAGACATGCCCAATCAACAATGGCTTTTAAGCTCTCACTGGCATAACCTCGCCCATGAGCACTTGGATGCATCATATACCCAACCTCTATTTGTCCCATTTCTGCATCACTATTATGCAGCCCAATGAAACCAATAAAGTCTTGTGTATGCACATCTTCGATAATAGTGAGTAACCACTCGCCTACATCGAAATCATTTGCTTTTAATACACGCTCGAACTTATCTCGTATAACGGCTTCAGCCTGAGGTTTACGAACATATTCATTTAGTTGTTCACTTGAATGAGTATATAAAAAACTATCCCAATCGCTTGAGATAACCGTTCTTAACCTGAGCCTATCGGTATACAGTTCGAGCATGCTAATTCCTCTAAAACAAGCTAAGCAGTATTTAGCCTCTGCTTGTTACTTCTAGAAGGTGGTAGCCAAACTGAGTCTTTACAGGGCCTTGAACTTCGTTCAATGGCGCGCTGAAAACCACTTCGTCAAACTCTTTTACCATCATACCTGGGCCAAATGAGCCTAAGTCACCACCTTGGGCAGAAGATGGGCAAGAAGAGTTTGCTTTCGCTACATCACCAAAATCAGCACCATCAAGGATCTGTTGCTTAAGTTCTAAACATTGTGCTTCATTATCAACTAGTAGATGTCTTGCAGTCGCTTGTACCATGGTTTACTCCAATAAAATAAATGTCATTGCCATTTAGGCAAAATAAAACCCTGTCAGTATATACCATTATTTATAGCCAAACGACTTGCAAATAATGACCATACCAACAGGGTTATCGCATCAGTATTAACTTACTTTTGCGCAGCTATCCAATCGTTTACTTTTAGTTCCATCACTTCCATCGGCAAAGAACCTGAAGTGAGGATTTGGTCATGGTAAGCTTTTAAATCAAACTTATCGCCAAGCTCTTTTTCTGCCTGTGCACGCAGTGACAAAATCTTTAACTGACCGACTTTGTAACTTAGTGCTTGACCTGGAATTGCCATATAACGCTCAACCTCAGCGATAATATCTGATTCCGCCATTGGCGAATTGTCTTTCATATACTGAATCGCTTGCTCACGAGTCCAGCCTTTAGCGTGCAGACCAGTATCAACCACTAAACGCATGGCTCGCAGCATTTCATCTGAAAGCTTACCAAAGTATTGGTACGGGTCATTAAACAGCCCCATCTCAATCCCTAAGTACTCAGCATAAAGTGCCCAGCCTTCTTCAAATGCCGTATAACCGCCAAAACGTTGAAATTCAGGTACACCGGTTAACTCTTGCTTGATAGCAATCTGGAAGTGGTGCCCTGGCGCCGCCTCATGCAATGATAGAGTGGTCATGCCCCACTTAGGCTGCGCCTTAAGGTTATAGGTATTAATATAAAATACACCTGGGCGAGAGCCATCAACCGCTGGCGCATCGTATGATGCACCCGCTGCCGATTGCTCTCTAAAGCTCTCCACTGGCTTAACCACATAATCAGCTTTAGGCATGACGTTGAAATACTCTGGCATCTGACGATTGATTTGCTCTTTTAGCTCCATATAGCCATCAATCAAACCTTGCCGTTCTGTAAAGAAGTACTGCGGCTCTGATGATAATGATGCAAAAAACTCAGTTAAGTCACCTTCGAAGCCAACTTGAACACGCACTTTATCCATTTCAGATAAAATTCGCGCCACCTCGTCTAAACCAATCTTATGGATTTCATCGACAGGCATAGTCGTTGTTGTGTGAGAGTTAGCAAGGTGTTGATACCACACTTTACCGTTTGGTAGCCCCCACCAACCGTCTGTTGCGCGAGATGATTTAATATAAGTATTTTGAAAGTAATCACGAAGCGCTGTAAGCTCTGGCAACAGCTGCTCTGCAATTAACGCTGTATACTCTTGAGTCAGTGCTTGCTTGTCCGCATCTGAAAATGACTCTGGCATCAAAGTGATCGGTGTATAGAACAAGCTATCAGTCGCGTTATCGACAAGCTGGGCGCTCAACTGCGGAATAATACGCTCAACCAGCACTCGTGGCAGTACTACTTTGCTCTCGATACCTTCATCCATACGCACTTGAGCAAGCTTAAGCCACTCAATAAAACCTTGAAGTCGTTTCTCCCAGTTGCGGTAGTCTTCTACAGTCTTAAAGGGCTGCGCACTTTCACCACTACCTAGCTGAACCATGCTAATCACAGTGCTATAAAACTGGTTCATCGGCATAAAGTGATTTGGGAATGTCTCATCGGCTAAAGCTACGTTACGATCATAATTAAACATGTCATAACTAAGCTTCAACTCGTTTGAGAGCTGACTGCGGTCTATTTTCTTAACGGCTTTTAAATAACGCGTATTGAGCTCGTGACGCTGCGTTAAATAGGCATCAGACAAACCATCGCCAAATTGTTCGTTATAGTCATTCACACCAACAAATGTGGCGTAGATAGGTTCGAGCTTCAATAAATCATTAAAGTAATTATCCACTAACAATAGATAAGCTTGTTCAGCTGACTGTATTTGAGCAGCCTGCTCTGCTGTTTTTTGTGCTGTAATCTCTGATTGCTGTGCCTGTTTACTTTCGCTTTCACCGCAGCCTGTTAAGCCTAAAATTGCGCCAATTGACAGCGCGAGTACCGCCTTCCTCATTTTTTATTCCTTTTTATTTATTGTTCTTTTCTATACTTAAACCAGAGGTACATAAGGAGTCTTCAATGATCTATTCATTTAGTAACTCTGGTTTTAGGGATCCTGAAACAGGTGTTTATAACCAAACCTATTTTATGGAAGTTTTCAATCGCGAATGGCATCGCCATATGCGCGACCGTCAAGGTCTTGCCTTATTGTATCTATGCCCACACATTCATGAAACTATTTCTCAACCACAATTGTTAGAATTATTCATGAAGCAAGTACAACAAGCTCTGCAACGAGCTACCGATTTAGTCGCTAGACTTGATAATCAGGCTTTTGCATTAGGTCTTTTTGAAGTGGATGCTACTGGTGCTAACGTGGTGATTAAGCGATTAGAGCTTGCAATCGCAGAGTTTAATCACAATTTGAAGTCGCAGCGCCATAATCAAATTGAGTATGAATTGGGTGGCTGTGTATGTCAGCCAAACAAAGATATTTATTTAGAAACTCTATTTAGCACTGTTGAAAAACACACCAAGCACATGAAAGAGTCCTTGGCTGATAAACATATCATTATTAACCTCTAAGAGTAGATAAGCTGAAAATAAAAAAGCCCCTAAAAAGGGGCTTTTATACAGAAGCTTAAATTAAAGAGCGACGTTATGAACGCGCGCTTTTTCTTTAATGTAAGAGATATAGCTCTTAGCTGAACGCGCAGTCTTCTTATCATTAGCAGCAAGCTTGGCATACTTATATGCTGTCTTGTACTGCTTTTGATTTAAGTAAGCAAGGGCAAGTTCGAACTGAACTTCACCAGGGCTTTTAACCCCCGCATCCAACGCTTTCTTAAGTGCTGTAATAGCAGCTTTATGCTGACCATCTAGCGACAAAATACGGCCTTGTCTGAGGTAAAGCTTACCAGCGTTATTGATTGCAGCCGCTTTACCATAAGTTTGAGCAGCATTTTTCAGCTCCTTAGCATTATGATAAAAACCAGCAAGAGTCGTTAAGCTCTTTTCATCTTCCTTAATTAACCCAGACTTCATATGCTTAGCGTAGATCTGCGATGCATTAAATGGCGCGCCATTTTGTGCAAGCAGTTGAGTCAAACGCGTAATATTACCCGCCGTCTCCAAAAATCCATTTTTATAAGCTAAGTCATATGTAGCAAGTGACTTAGTGAAGTCTTCGGTCATTAGATAAAACTGAGCTAACTGAACCCAAAGGCGCTTGTCGTCTGGAAATAATGGCACCATGACTTCAAGCACATTAACCGCTTGCTTATACTGCTTCTTATTAAAGTAAGCAGTCAGCTTCATCTGATATAAACCTTTATCAGGCTTATCAGACAGGGTTAAGCCTTTATCTGCAACCGCAATCACCTTGTCCCACTGCTTCTGCTCAGAATATGCAATACCTATACGCTTATAGACTTGTGCATCTTCTTTACAGGTAAACTCCATCCACTTGTAATACATTGGTATAGACTCTTTGAACTGCTTCTCTCCAATCAGGAGGTCTGCATAGAGTCTTAGAGTTTGCGCGTGATCCGTGCCGCCTAAGATATCAGCTTCAACCGCAGACTTAAGGTGCTTAGTCGCCCTACCCATCTGTCCTTTTTCCGCATAGAAGTTACCTAACATACGGTCGATATAAGCTTTATCAAAATCGTTATTAACATTGGCCTCTAGAAGAATGGCAATAGCTTCATCAAGATTACCTTCGGTATAGGCTTGAAAAGACTTTTGCACTTTCTTAGAGGCACTTTGGCCAACGGCTTTCGATTTACGCTTCTCAATCGGGCACTTCTCGGCAGCATAAGCAACCGGTGCTAGCGCGATACTTCCACCTAAACAAAGTAATAAAGCGGCAGCAATCGAATTAACTTTACGCATAATTATCTACCTCCTTTATCTAGAGTGAAATCAAGTTGGACCGTCATGCCAGGTTGTTTAAGGGCTTTACCGTCAACAATCTTTGGCTTGTACTTCCACTTTTTAAGTGCACGGCGCGCTTCTTTATCAAATAAACGCTTTGGCTCGGCTTTGATGACTTTAACGTCTTCAACACCACCTAGCTCATTAATGGTAAAGCTAAGTTGTACCCAACCTTCTTTTCCATCACGTGCTGCAGCAATTGGATACTGAGGCTCGATTCTCACGATAGGTGTAGCATCACCATCTCGTGTCATCATATTGCCTAGTTTAAATCCAGTGTTTGCACCACCGGCATCAACCCCACCCATGTTAAATGACATATTTGTATCAATGTCAGATGAACTATCTGGTGGCGTAGTATCCGGTTTTGGCGGCTGCTCTGGGGGTGTTGGCGGTTTAGGCTTAACCCTTGGCTTTTTCTGCGCTGATGCATCATCTTTGTTCATGGTGATTTCTATGACAGGTGTTTCTGTCGAGGAATCGTGGCGGGTTGGACCGCCACCTACCAAAAATGCCATGAAGACAAACAAAGCAAAAGTCACAGCAGCACCAATTATCAGTGATACTATTCCTCTCAGCATATTATTCGTTCCCCGCCGATACAGATATCTTATCGATACCCGCAGCTTTAACGTTATCAAGAACCTTAACCACTAAACCATGTCTAGCTTCTTGGTCTGCTTGAATCAATACTGCAGCCTCTGGTGCTTCTGCAAGCATACGCTCTACGTTTGCAGTTACACGTTCGATATCAACTTGACGGTTTTCCATCATGATGACACCCGTTTTGCTCACACCGATAAAGATGTTAGCTGAAGGCTTCTTCGTCGCTTGTGACGCTTCAGGCTTGTTATAGTCAAGGCCTGATGGCTTTACAAACGATGTTGTTACAATAAAGAAGATAAGCATGATGAACACGATGTCGAGCATCGGGGTCATATCAATCTCAGCTTCTTCTTCTACGCTTGAATGCTTTCTACGTGCCATGTTCAATCTCTCTCTAGTGGTGAGGCATGCTGTCTTTTAGCTTTGCTAAACTGATTTTCATTTTTGCATCAAGGCGAGTACTGAAGAATACTCCCGATAATGCTGCCACCATTCCCGCCATTGTCGGCATGGTCGCCATTGAAATACCAGCTGCCATCATACGAGCATTACTCGTCCCATGAACTGCCATCACATCGAATACTGAAATCATACCGGTTACGGTACCTAGTAGACCTATCATTGGACAGATTGCTACTAAAGTTTTGATAATCAGCATACGTGCCGTTAAATCTTGCTTCGCTTGGGATACCCAAGCTTCACGGATGCGGTGTGCATACCAAGAGGTTGAATCCTCTCGTGCTTCCCATGCAGCAATGATTGCTTTGTGCTCTTTTGGTGATATCCAATTTAGATACCAGTAGCGTTCAAGCATCAATACCCACATAACAAACAATACAGCTGCCACTAACCAGAGGACGTCGCCTCCGGAGGCCATGAAGCCCCTGACGGAATCCCAGATATCCATCAGGAATAACATTAGGCTTTCCTCTTCTCAGCGTGTGAAGCAACAATACCCGCACTTTGCTCTTCAAGTACTTGAACAATTGTCTTGCTACGTGCAACTACGATTGCATGCATAAGCATTAGCGGTAGTGCAGCAACTAGACCTTGAACTGTCGTCATAAGTGCCATAGAGATACCACCAGCCATTAGCTTAGGATCGCCAGTACCGAATAACTGGATGCTTTGGAAGGTTGCAATCATACCGGTTACTGTACCTAGTAGACCCATCATAGGTGCAATAGCTGCTAGAACCTTGATGATAGAGATGCGAGTTTCTAACGCTGGTGTTTCTTTCAGAATTGCTTCGTCAAGTTTCAGCTCTAGTGTTTCAACGTCAACATCTTTGTTGTCTTGGTATGCTTTAAGTACGCGGCCAAGCGGGTTGTTACCTGGGTTATCTAGGTTCTTACGCTGCGCCTTAACTTTAGCACCAACAACTCCTAGCGTGATTAGACGCTCGATAGAGATGATTGCACCAAGAACAAGTAAAGCGATAATGATGTAACCGATAGTTCCACCCGCTTCAATACGCTCTTCAATCGTTGCTTTTTGCGTAAAGATGTTTAGAAGAACACCACGAACAGGGTCGATATAAAGATTAGCTGTACCTGACGTTGTATTTTCGAAAGCGGCAGCAGATTTAACTTGATAACCATCAGGTTGCTGTGACAGCTCCTGGATTAGGCCAAGATCGGCGTTGTAAACAACATACTGACCATCGGCAATAAGGTTATATGCACCAACTCGAGTAATAGTCGTGTCATTCACGCTACCGTCGATACCAGTAACAGTGCCTTCAAACTTAACAACCTTTCCAGATTCAGCCATTTCAAACAGCTGCTCTTCCCAGAAACGCTCTAGCTCGTCAATCTTTGGCAGTTGTTTGCGTGCACCAAGGTCTGCAATAAATACGTCACGACCAGGGTACTGTGCAGAGATATTAGAACCCGCTAGCTTACCAGCGAAATCACCCGCATCACCTTTAACAACACCAAACATCTCACCCAAGTCACCTTGAGCCGTTTTTAAGTCTTCTTCTAACTGACCGATTTTACGCTCGTTATCCAAAAACGCTTGGTTTAAGTCTTTACCGCGTTGGCGCTCTGCAGCTAAAGCATTTTTTTCACGCTTTAGTAGTTGAGCTTTATCGCCACGCTCATTTTTAAATTCTTGCTCACGCTTTACGTTAGTCTTAGATGCATTAGCACGATCAACTTTTACTTGATTAAGTAATTGGTCGATTGTTTTAGGCGCATCTGCAGCGCTAGCTATACCGGCCGTTAAAGACAAGCTCGCAGCAACGATTGCTGTAGTGATAAACTTCTTCATTATTGTGCAGCCTCCGCAGCAGGAATTGGTAACGAGAATAGATCCGGTGCACCCTGTTTACGTGCAATTCGAATACCTTTGGTTAGCTCACGAAGCGTACCATCTTCTAACTGATCCCAACCTTTAGTTTCATCGTTATACATCCAAGCTGTTTTACCGTCTAAGCTCATCGCATACAGTGAAACACGACCAAAGTTAAAGAAGTCTACTAACACTTCCTTGCCATCAAGATCTAGCTTGCCGGTTTTTACAGTTAATGTTGTACCGTATTCACGCTCGATTGAGTATGCATCTAAAATTAGACGATACTTTTCAGCAAGCGTTACTTCAGCACTGTTTAGGAGGTTCTTGAGGTTTTCAACGCGCTCTACACGAACTTCCTTATTAAATGGAAGATCTAAAGCCACAAACTGCTCTAATGCGTCAACCATCTTAAACATCAATGGCACTACGCCTTGACGTAATGAATCAACGCCGTTGATGTCATTCTGAATAGATTTCATAGTAGCTTCTTGGTCTGCAACCAGACCTGCTACGTAGTCGTTATAAGATTTTAGTGATTCACGTTCATCAGCAACTGAACCGTACTCGAACAACATGTCCTGAGCCTGGTCAAAATACTTATCAACTTTCTTCTGAGACGTTGCTGCTTCAGCGTGAATTTTAGCGTCAGCTTTCTGAACATCAGAAAGAGGATCGGCCATCACTAAGTTGCTGCCTGCTAAGGCTAGTGCGCCAATGAGCGCTGTAGCGATTTTTGTTTTATTGCTTACCTTGGACATAGTTCCCAACCAATTTGAAGTGATTAAAAAAGCTTTAACTTATCGACAACAGGGTGCGTGCGCTTATTTTGCTTTAGTTCCCTATTGCCTAAGCCCGTCTTTCTATTGTGATTGTTAATTATTATCTTCCCTTTTCTACATCTTCGAGGATGTAGACCCGCTGGCATCATTTCACAAAATGTTGACCTGTGTCAACATTTCGAAAGGCCTAAAACTGCTGGAAAACGAGCTTAGAGGATGGAAAACAATCAAAAGAGGCTTTTTCCATAAACGAGTGTTAAATATAATAATTTTAAAAAAATTGCAAATGCACAGGCACACCTGCAAATAGCTGATTAATAAGACTTATAACATTACCAGTAACGAGACCGTAATTAACATTTTATTAACACGCGCTAGTAAAACCTGTAAAAGATTTGCGTGAAATGGATGCAATATAAGCCTAGTCTTTCAAAACTAGCAGGCAAAAACGCTAGACTGGTAGTCAAATTATTAGATAGTAAGCCCTGTGGCAGGTTTTAAGTTATTAGCAATAACTTATAAGGTTATTGTATAAAGTTTGGCGCTAAGAGATAGATGGAACAAGTCTGTACACACTCAAATCGTGACTAAATTTACACTTCGGTGCTAAATAGAAAATCATTCAAAAAATAAAATTTGATACCAGGCAAAACTAGCTCATTAACTCGATATAGCCCCCCCAATCAGCTGGCTTGCCATCAACTAAAACAGGTGAAAACTAAATGTTATGGAAATAAAAAACCGCCAACAAGAGAACTTGTCAGCGGCTTTAGCTTAGAGAACTAACTTTACGTTAGCGAATCATTAGAACTTTTGCGTTAGACGCAATGAGTATGAACTACCAAACATACGATATGTTGATGGATCAGTACTCGCGTTAAATCCATTATCGATATACGGTGGTTTTTCATTTGAAATATTAGTGAAATTCAAAGAAACACGTGTACCCGTCTCGAAAGAATATGCAAACGCTAAATCATGATATAGCTGAGAATCGATTTTCTGAAGGTAGCCTTCTTCCCAGAACGCTGTCGCAGCAGTTGTAGCACCAATGTACTCTGCGGCATAACTTACAGATAGATCATTCCAGTAATAATCTAGGTTGAAATTAACTTTATCTTCAGCAAACGTCTCACCAAGACTGAAGTCAAATGTTCCAACCATTTCACGAGCTTCTGCACCAACATAGTCTGTATCTTCACGCTTCAATAAGTGAGTCCAGCCAATAAATGCTTTGAAATCACCAATAGACGTATCAAAGTTATAACTAAACTCTGAGTCGATACCTGATGCAGTACGAGAAGCTAAGTTTCGGTTTGCAGCAAAAAATTGCATTAATCGTTCCATCAGGGTTACGAGTAATCTGCTGACATTCATTAGTATTTAAATCGTCATAACATAGGTTAAGAACGTTCGTTGCAGACAATGAGTCGATGACGTTGTCTAACTTAATATCCCAGTAATCAACAGTTACGTTGAAGCCTTCTAAAAACTCAGGTGAATATGAGATACCGACAGTAACAGTATCACCTTCTTCAGGTTTCAAGTCTGGGTTACCACCAACACGAGCACGCAACTGTGAATCAGATTGTGTTGCACCGCCAGCTGGAACAGCTTGTGCTAAACATAGCGCTTGGCCTTCTGCAGATAAATAACCAAAACCTTTAGTATTACAAGGGTCTTGATCTGTTGGGAAGCTGTCAGACTGACCAGCATATAGTTCGCCAACGGTTGGAGCACGATACACCACCAGGGACAACCGGTAAGCTGAAGTGCACATAAGATTAAACGTACGTTTTCGACATGCAATCGAGCAACTATATAAAGCTTAACTTTTTGTATGGAATAAATTAAGCCCTCTTAAGTTTTGGCTTAAGAGGGCTTTAGGTTATTGATTAATAATTAGAACTTCAACCTTACACCAGCATAATAACGACGTCCGACAGCATCGTATGTTCCTGCATCAGTCTCAGTACCTGTATTACTTCCAGGAAGACCTGTAATAATTGGAGGTGGTGCTTGGTCAAACAAGTTATTTACGCCAACATAGAATTCAGCCATATCCCAAGGTTGGTACGCAATATTCATGTCATGATAAGTAACAGACCCAATACCTACAGATTCAGGTGCTAAGTCATAACCAGATAGCCAATCATCATCTAGGTAAGACTCACCGATAAATGTAGTGCTCCAAGAAACGGTTAAATCTTCATAATTGTAACCAAGGGTTAAATACCACTTATTCTCAGGTGCACCAATTTCACCTTTGAATGTATCTTTATCAGAACCAGGAAGCGGATTTGTATAACCTTCGATTACATGAGTATAAGCCAGTCGAGCATTCACTTGCCCAGCTAGATTATAATCCTCGAAGTCTTTAGCATAACTAACAACTAAATCTACGCCTTCTGTAACGTAACCACCACTGTTTGTATCTCCTGAATCAATATACTCAAGAGAACCAGCACTATTCGAGCCAACATCTTGTGGGCGACGAGTCACAAAAGAACACAAAGATGCATCACCACCGTAACATTGGTCAAGGATGAATTGACGCGGAGTTGATACGATTGCATCTTCAATTTCAATATCAAAGTAATCGATATTGAAGTCAAAATCTTCAATAATTGCTAGACCTTCAGGTGAAATAGCGACACCGAATGTCGTAGATTTACCTTTTTCAGGGCCCAATTCTTGGTTGCCGCGGTTAAAGCCACTAACGCCCTGCAGATCTGCCTGGTTAAGAGTAAACTCTCCGTTTGCAGCAATGTTAGCCATAACACCAGCATCGGCTCGACATGCTTCTGCTTGCGCGCCACTCGTTGTTGCCGTAACCCCTAGACATGGGTCTGTGAGGCCTGTAGGGAAAGTCTGACTAGGTGGTGAGTATAATTCATTAATATTAGGCGCTCGAGTAGATATTGCTCTAATAGCTCTAAAGCGTACCTCTTCAATTGGAGCCCAATCTAGCGCCACATTCCAGCTATCTGTGTTACCTACAGTTGAGTAATCAGAGTAACGATATGCACCACGTAAATTTAGCTGCTCAGCCATAAATACGCCATCTAAAAGAGGAACGTTAACTTCAGCAAAGTATTCAATAACATCAAATTCACCTTCTGTACGAGGAATTGCGTTACCACCGTTCAAACCTGATTGCTGAAGCGCGTCGAACTCACTACGGGAGTACTCTTCACGATACTCTGTACCTACAGAAAGCCCCACGATACCAGCAGGCATTTCGAATAAGTCACCAGAAAGATTTAAACCAGCGGTTTTTTGCGATGTAAACGTTGCTAATAAACCTGGCGCTTGGATGTAGTTTGCACCTGCAGCAGTAATTGAGTTTGCACCAAATACGCTTACAGGCACACAACCTTCAGCACGGGCATCGGCGTCACGACAAACGATGTCGCCATTTTCATCCTCAACAGCCTCTAAAGCAGAACGGAAGTTTAATGAATTAAACTGACCGCTAGAAACTTGAGATTCTAATGTTTGTCCATACCCATAATGTGCATTGACATACCAACCTTCAGTCAACTCACCATCAACTCCAGCAACAATTTGGAATGTACCACGATCAGCGACATTTCCTCGTGCTGCGACATCGGCTAGACGACGAGTGAAGAAAATATCACGTAAACCGTCGCCATCTGTATCTGTTGCTGAATTGAAAATGGCATCTGGTACAAACGCATTTCTAACAATCGTACGCTCGTACTCACCAGGATTCATTGCACTTTCAATAAATGTTTCATATTCAAGTGGCATTTGTCCGCCAGAAGCAGAAAAAACATCATCTGAAGCCATTGGGAATGGTTCTAACTGGGTCGTAGCTTGAGTTGCCGCATAAGTTCCTTCTAGGAAGGCATTCCAGCCATCTGCAAACTCATATTTGCCAGTAGCGGCTAACAAGTAACGCTCTGTAGGGATTGCAATGGTACGGTATGCACTACGATTGAAACCATTAGCTTCTTGAGTATCGCTGCCGTTAGTCGACCAACCGTTAATTAAATTACCATTACTATCGTAAGTATACTCCTCATCGCCAGCCCAGAAGTGTCCTTGTGGCGCATAGCTAGAGTAGAATGGGCGGTTAGGGGTGAAAAAATCATCAGGATCACCAGTCCACCATGCACCTAGAGACGCCTGGTCGACAGCCGAGCGGTCACGGTCACGAGAATAAACAGCTCCTTGCTTAGTGTAAGCGCCATGAACCATGACGTTACCTTTACCATCGCTAGAGTTTGTTCCCATAGTGAATTGAATTTGATCTTCTTTTGAATCACTTTCTTGGCTTTGACCAGTCTGAACATCAAATTCAATGCCTTCAAAGTCTTTCTTGTAAATAATATTAACAACACCAGCTACCGCATCAGAACCATATACAGCTGATGCACCACCGGTCATGATTTCTATACGCTCAATAAATTGAGTCGGAATTGCATTTAAATCAACAGCCGATGAACCTGGTACACCAGAAACAAAGCGGCGGCCGTTAACAAGCACTAAAGTACGTGCACTCCCCAAATTTCTTAAGTCAACAGTCGCAACACCAGCACTAGCTGTGGAAAAATTTGAGTTAGTACGACTAATACCTGGAGTACCAAATGCCGGATTTTTAAGTAATAGTTCCTGAATATTTGCAACACTTGACGTATCAATTTCTGACGCATCAATAACCTGAACAGGTGTAAACCCTTGCATATCAGTTGTACGAAGTCGTGACCCTGTCACCTCAATTTTTTCAATTGTTTCTAATTCAGACTCTTCAGCTGCGAATACTGCTGGAGCGGTAAAAGCTGCTGTCATTGCACCACTAACTAGTGCTAAACGCACTGAGTTAGATAGAAAGTTATTCTTATACATTGTAAATCTCCCTGGACTCTCTTTTATTTTTTTAGCAATTCACATCAATTAACGAAAAGTTACATAAATGAGAATTTACACACAAATAAAAACACACTGGAAACATATTTACAACATCTGCATCTCATCAAGCTTTTTTCGATACAATTACAAAAAGATAACCTCTTAAACACTAAGCAGCTAAATTATCTTTAACGAATACTTACTGGATTACTTGATTGTTCTGAGAGGATTTAAGTTTTACTCAACAGCCAGACCCTACTTTATAAAAATACAAATCAACTTACACAAATGACTGAAAGTCAAAGAAATAATAGAGGTGTGACATTTTTAAACAATGAAAAAACTTCACCCCGACCTGATTTTTTTTGGTTATTTTTAACGCAGGTAACACAAAAGTACTGCCCACCGATTTTGATTGCTTTGCAAATAAACCAGCAGTATTTAAAGGGGGGAATAACACTAAAGACAGTTGATACGCATTATATGTAAACAATTCATTCCAGACAGCTCGACCATTACAAACACCGAGAGTGGAACGCAAAACCCTGATAAAAAAGAAATAAATCACTGGAAGGGGAAATTAAATCTATTGAAAAATAAAAAAACATGGAAATGTGCTAACTGAGTGTTTTTCAGACAGAAAGAAAGCGCCTGCCGTTAACAATATGAATAATCATACTCATTACCTAGATTGACACCACCTCAAACCACTCCAAACCACTCCAAACACCGAACCGTAAAATACAACTTTTATAATAGATATAACTAAATAGCATAACCAGCCAATATAAAAGCAAAAAAAAGCGCCCTTAATAAGGCGCTTTGTTCACTTTCCTGTTTTACACATTAAAGCGTGTAACGGATACCTATTGCGATACCGTCATCTTCTGATTTAGCCATTGCTGCAGCATTTACACCAGTGAAGTCGCTATAGTCTTTACGACCTTCTAGATAAAGCACGGTATTGGTATCCCAAACATAGTGAACACCAGCAACCACAAACTGACGCTTAAATACATCACCATCATATGCCGCTTCGTATTCACTGCCCGCATCTAGGATGTTGTAAGAGATGAAAGTACGAATGCCGTTTTCAAACTTGTAAGATGCTAGAGACTCTAGCCCCTTAGCTTCAGGCATCATACGGCCTAGGTTATCAGTATCGTGGTACTCTTGCTTGTTTACGTTAAATGCTGCGTAAACACCTTCTGCATCCCAGTTACCCCAAGTTGCACCGACACCATAGATAGAATCAGTTTCAGTTAGACGCTTACCTGCTGAAGTAGTTGCTTCAAACTCGCCTAGGTTGAAACCTGCAGTCAACGTTAGCATATCAGTTACATTATACGTAGCTGCGCCACCGTAGGTGTAGTTGTACTCAACAGTTGTCACTGAGCTCTTAATATTTACACCAGCAGCTTTAACTGACATAAAATCAGCTGTAGGGAAAATTGGATTAGAAGCGTTTGGCACTTCATCCACTTCAAACGTATCTTGCTTTAGCTGTGCTTGCAAAGCGAAGCTGAAATCACCAAACGCATTACGGTATTGAACAGTTTTATCACCGCGACCAGTACCGTTAATCGCACCGTCTGCTTTATTATATGTGTAAGTACCTGATGCATTACCATCCCATACGAAACCGTAGTTAGTGTTGTAAACTACGTCGTACCATGCGCCCCACTGCTTACCGATAGTGATAGAACCGTAAGTATCGTGGCTAAGACCCACGTAACCTAAACGGTTATTAAGAAAATCACCACTTTCAGACTCAAAAGTACTGTTGCTATTGTAAACAATTTTACTGTCACCGAATGGGTTTACGCCCCACTCTAACTTGGTGTAGGCTTTCCAGCCATCGCTCATCTGACGGGTAAAACCGAAATTAATACGTGAAGCGCCGTTAACTACTTCCGTAGCACCCTGTGTATTGATGATGCGAGCATCGACAAAACCACCGATTTCTACTGCATTTTTATCATCTTTATAGATTTCAATCGCTGATGCTGTTGGCACAAATATAACTGCTGCCAAAGCTGATGCTACTAGAGTCTTTTTCATTTAATTTGCCTAACCTTAATGTTGTTCAGTCTGCTTCATTCAAATCGTCTTCCATTCCGTTGTTTTCTTTCTATCCTGATTACAAATGAGATTATCAAAAGATCTGCAACCACTCAAAGACGAACATCACACTATTCGCTAGATTTTGCACTTAATTAACTAGCAAACACAGAAACGACGAAGGAAAGAACCATTTGTTAACATTTTTTTAGCAGCCCATTAATGCAGTGCAAACTAAATTAACGACATTTGATTTGTGGTAACCTCAGTGAAACTGGTTTTCATAATTGAAAGTATTGGTTCAGCAATAGGCTCTAGTTGCCGAGAAAGGTAGTAATTATAATCAATTAATGCGGATGTATGTGACACTGGTTCAGCCCCATTTAATGTCATCACATATTCAATTCTGGCCCCACGCTTACCGTACTGAGGATCCCCTGTTGTTTCACATAGTTTACGTGCTGCTTTTAAATGGGGAGCAGACTTGGCGGTGTACTCGCTTAGATCTCGTCTAAGCTGTTTTGTAAAAATGAGCTCATTATCGAGTTCACCACGATTCAACTTCTCTGCAGTGTCTCTGAGGTAAGACTCGACAGCTTGTTGCTGAAATAGTCTCTCATAGAGTTCATATTGAACTCGCCTTGCCAACGGCGACCAATCACTACGGACCTGTTCCATTCCTTTAAATATCAACTCGGAATCACCTAAGCTGTTGCGCTTAGTGCCAACATAACGTTTTTTTGAGCCCTCTATGGAGCCCCTTAGTGTGGGCATAAAAAACTGTTCAAAATGAGTTTCAAACTCCAACTCTAGAAAACTCTCTAGCTCAAAATCACTGTTAAGCTTGCTGCTCCATAATTGATTCACTTTTTCTGCTAGCGATTTGCCGGTTTGTTGGACTTGTGCCAGTTCAAAGTCATTTCCCAGCCAAACAAAGGTAGAATCAGTATCACCGTAAATGACCTCATAGCCTTCAGCTTCGATCCAGAGCCGCGTTTGTTTCATGATTTCATGACCACGCATGGTAATTGAACTCGCAAGCCTTGCGTCGTGAAAAACACAGCCGCGCGAACCGAGCACACCATATAAAGAATTCATGATGATCTTTATCGCTTGTGACAAGGGGGCATTATTATGTAACTTTGCGTCTTCTCGTGCCGATGAAAGGTGCTCGATTAACCTAGGTAAAATGGGCTGCTCACGGCTAAACCATGCGCCTAAGAAGCCTTGAACGGCTTTGTCTTGCTGTTGATGACTTGCAAGATTTAGCCCCTCAACCAAGCCTTTAGGATCTATAAGGAAGGTGCGAATAATTGAAGGGTATAAGCTTTTAAAATCGAGCACTAAAATATGGCGGTACAGACCCGGTACCGAGTCCATCACATAACCACCAGGGCTTTCTATGCCATCACTAACAGGTTTACTCGGCGCAACAAAGCCCGATCTATGCAAATGAGGAAGGTATAGATTGTTAAATGCCGCGACAGATGCACCAACACGGCCAAGCTCTAAACCTGTAAGTTTGGCGCGCTCAATGACAAAATCAAATAACTGGGTCTTCTGAAAAATATCCCAAACTAAGCGGCTATCGGTTAGGTTATAATGCGCCAACGCGGGCTTATCATTTAAAAATAGATCGTTGATTTCATCAATACGATTATCAACATTATGAATCGCTTTACCTTCATCCAGCAGTTGCTGCGCTACAAACTCCAATGAATAGCGATCAAATTGATAAAAAGCGGCCTTAAGCCAATCAATACCATCTAATACGACACGGCCAGGAAGCGACAAGGTTTCGGGTCTAAACTTATCTTCGACCTTCCAACTAAGAGTGTGGTTATCACGGCCAATATTAAGGGTGATGTTATGGTGTTTCGCTCGGCGATAAAGCAAGGCCAAATCAAAAGTGACCACTGACCAACCAATAATAATGTCGGGATCATATTCATTAAACCAGGCAATTAAGCGATGTATTAAATCGGCTTCAGTTTGTGCCCATTCAATATAATCTTGCTCACAAGCTTGGCTCTGTCCGACCATAATGACCTTTTGGTAGACGATACCCTCGACCGTTTGCCCATACAGACCAACTGAGTAGAGTTCGCCGCTAAAGCTGCACTCAAAATCTAAAGAAATTGCTTTGAGGCTTATGCTTGATTCAGTCTTACGCGCGCGGCTTGCAATAAACAGTGGTTGATGTTTAACCGGATCTAAGTCCTCAGCTGCAACTTGTTGTTTGTCTATAAAATGCTCTTGGAACTGTCCCTGAAACTCTGCATCTAATGCAATAAAGCGTTCAATTAAAAATCGATGTTCAGCTTTAACATCGGCTTCAAACAGCTCAATATCGAGATCTTTTGCAGCTCTCACTAACGTGCGTAACTGCCTAGCATCGCTACAATAAAGTCCTGATACGGGGATATTTTGAAAGCTCTTAAGTGAGAGTTCACGACGGCGGATCCCTCTGAGACCAGCGCAGTGTAATAAGCGAGATGCATCAGTCGAATGTATAAAGCAAACATGCTCCTGATGAGGGATTTCAACTGTTATAGGGCCCGTTTGGGTTTGAATAAAATACTGTAAAATAAGGCTGCCCTGCCGGTGGATGGCATGGCGAGTCAATACTCTACCTTTAATCACTTGCTGCATGCTCAACCTTGAATTCATACTTTATACTCAATTAAATACACTATTAATCACTAAACGCTTCTTAGGCTAAGTAATCACTGTTATTATGTACAGCACTATTTATTAGCTCAGTGCATTCATGTTATCCGCAGACGTTAAAACTCAAATTCGTACTATATATAAGGGCATTTCTGCATCCTTGCCTAACTTTCGTCCTCGTCGGGAGCAAAACTATATTGTTGCGGAAATATCAAAAACGCTTGCTGGAGAATATGACAAGAACCGCCGTATTATCGTGGTAGAAGCTGGCACGGGTATTGGTAAATCACTGGCTTATATTCTGGGCTCAATTCCACTGGCATTGGCCAGTAAGAAAAAGGTCTGTATTGCAACGGCGACAGTCGCACTGCAAGAGCAGCTGCTGCATAAAGACCTGCCTTTTTTTCTGCAACAATCAGGGCTCGACTTTACTTTTGGTTTAGTCAAAGGCCGTCAACGCTATGTATGTTTATCTAAGTTAGAAATGTTAGTTGGCCCAGATAACAGCACCCAAATGGCAATGTGGCAAACCAAGCCAGACCAAAGCCAAGTCGACATGTTAGAAGGTTTATTAAAAGACTATCAAGCAGGCACTTGGAATGGTGAACGCGATACGTTAACTAAGCCACTACCAGATCACCTATGGCAACAGATAGCATGCGATAAACATAGCTGTCATCGCCAACTTGCTAACCATAGAAACTGTCCTTTTCATAAGGCACGTGAAGATATCGATACGTGGGATGTGCTGATTGCTAACCATAGCTTGCTATTTGCTGATCTAGAGCTCGGTGGTGGCGTAATTTTGCCTGATCCCGAAGATCTATATTACATCATCGATGAAGCGCACCACCTACCTATTGTCGCCAGAGACTTTAGTAGCGCACAGTCGACCGTGCGCGGCGCAACTGACTGGCTTGATAAACTGAGCAAGACCACCAGCAAACTGCAAAACCAGATTAAAAGCAACTATATTATCGCGCCCGCGCAGTCGATGCTCGACCATATCGGTGATATTGCGGGTCTACTTAATCAAGTGGCGCAGTTTTGTGACGCGCAATCAGCAAAATTTGATAACCCAGAAAATCGCTTCCGGTTCGAACACGGTAAATTGCCTTCTGCATTATCGGTTCAAGCTGAAAATCTAGCAACGGCATCCAATTTGGCACTAAAGCAATTTAATAAAATGCTTAGCCTGCTAAACGAAGCAATAAAAGATGGCGAGATCCCCAAGCATCAATCAGAAGCATTACTATCTGAAACAGGCTTTATGCTGCAACGGCTTGAGAGTTCACAAAAGCTGTGGAAGATGATGGCCAAAGAAGACAGCCCGAAAGGTGCACCTATGGCACGTTGGATTGAGCAACTAACGGGTAAGCAAGCCGATTACCTCTTTAGCGCCTCGCCAATAGAGGTCGGATTTATGCTAGAAAACCTGTTATGGAATAAGGCCGCTGGTGTCGTACTTTGTAGTGCCACATTGCGCGCGTTAAACAACTTCAATCACTTTACTCATCAAGTCGGGCTATCGATTAATGACGGCAGTCGCTATTTAGCTTTAGACTCGCCTTTTGATTTTGAGCAAAACGCGACCCTATTTTTACCTAGAATGGACTGCGATCCAACGGATGACAAGTATACCGATGAGTTAGCCAAGCATATCATCGCATTGGTCGAAGACGAGATGGCAAGCTTAGTCTTGTTCGCCTCTTATTGGCAGATGGAAAAAGTCGCCGACTTAGTCGAAAGTAAAATTAAAACAGGACTACTGATCCAAGGAACCCTGCCAAGACAAGAAATTCTGAAGCAGCATAAGGCCCGATGTGATGAAGGCAAACCAAGCATTATATTTGGCACAGGCAGCTTTTCTGAGGGTCTCGATCTGCCAGGCGACTATTTAACTAACCTTATTATTACCAAGCTTCCTTTTGCCGTGCCGACCTCTCCCGTAGAGCAAGCACACTCAGAATACATCAAGATTAAGGGTGGTAACCCATTTCTGCAGCTTACGATCCCAGATGCTTCACGCAAACTGGTGCAAAGCTGTGGTAGATTGTTACGTAAAGAACAGGATTATGGCCGGATTTCAATCTTAGACAGACGTTTAGTGACTAAACGCTACGGAAAATCTCTGCTCGACGCCCTGCCACCTTTTCGCCGTGTAATTGAATAGGACAACCATTGGATTTATTTCTCGACCCAAGTAGTTGGGCCATACTCGCATTAGTCGGTTTTATTGCCGGGTTTATCGACGCTGTTTCAGGCGGCGGCGGACTGTTGTCGATCCCGGCATTGCTAACCATGGGCGTGTCACCCCATATGGCACTAGGTACCAATAAGCTAGCCGCGAGTTTTGGCTCCTCAATGGCAGCTTACACCTACTATAAGCAACGCCTATTTTCACCATCATTGTGGTATCACACTTTTATTGCCACCTTTATAGGCGCAGTAATCGGTACCTTTATCGTCTATTTAATAGATAATCAATGGCTTGAAAAATGGCTGCCTATCATGATTATCGCTATCGCGCTTTATACCCTATTTCAGCCTAATGCCATGGGCGATAACAACCACAAGATCCCGACTAAAGCTAAGAGTAAACTAAAACAATGGCTACAAGGCTTGCCATTAGGCTTTTACGATGGTTTTGCAGGTCCTGGTATTGGCGCTTTTTGGACAGTATCAAGCACTGGTCTGCACAAATTGCCTCTACTCTATAGCTGTGGACTCGCCAGAGCCATGACCTTTACCAGTAACCTCACCTCACTGATTATTTTTATTATGTTAGGCAAGGTTCACTTGGTCATAGGTTTATCTATGGGGCTGTGTATGATGGTAGGCTCATATATCGGCGCGCACTCAGCCATTAAATTTGGCCTGCCGTTTATCCGCCCTGTTTTTATCACCGTTATACTCTTAATAGCGGCGCAGTTAGTTTGGAGTGCTTGGTTATGACCACAGATGAGCTCATCAAAAAACTCAAGTTACAGCTAAAACAGTTGGAGCAAGAGGTATTACAGCATGATTCTCGCCTGCCACCAGGGCAGCGTAAAATGATGCAAGATATTGAACGTTTTAATAACGAACTATTTATTCAAGCGGGTGGCCAACTCCAGCCCTGTATCGATCAACTTTCAAAAAGCATTGCCCAACTTGAACAGCTATTAAAAGCGAAGCGCTCGCCTCAAACGATTGTCTCTAGCTGCGAGAAAATTCAAGATAGATTTAGTGCACTCAGACGTGCGCTATTAACAACCGGTATTAATGTTAAGTCAATTGAACAGCAAAAACGCAGCCGAAGAGCTTATGCCATTAAGCGAGGAATTCAGTCCCACAATCAAAGTGGCTTTAGCTGGATAGCCTCAAATGTGATGCAAAATAGCCATCAACTCTATGAAGAACTTAACAAACATTTGAACTGGGCTAAGATTATTGAACAAAAAATTGAAAATTTGCAATCTTCACTTGAAAACTGTCATAGTGCTGACAAAATCAAGCTGCAGAATGAGATCCTTTCGCTGCACAGTCGGCTAGGAAAATGTCGACAAGCTACGAGTTATATCGAAGATCGCATCCAATTATTCGAGCGACCTTTTAAGAGTCAAAATCGTTAAGGAACAAAAATGAAACCACGTCTAACCATTACCGCACTTCTTGCTCTCTGTGGTTCTTCAGCAGCTTTTGCCGCTGACTTCAACATCCCAATGGCTTTTGAATACATCGCAGTTGATGGACAAGAGATAAAGAGTAGCCTATTTAATCATAAGTCAGAGATTGAACTTGATAAAGGCACTCACAAAATCGCTATTCGCTATAACGACTTAGTTGAAGATGATTTTAGCGACAGTGAATCTAATATTAAATCAAATGCATTTATCGTCACGATTGATGTGGATGGTGATTACAGCTACCAATTAAAACCAGCCGATGGTGAGTTTGTTAAAAACCCAAAAAGCTTTGCGAAAGCGCCACAAGTCATTATTACTCGTGAAGACAAAGGCAATGTGAGTTACAAAGTCACTCAAACCGACATCACCGAAGAATCATTCGTGTCCCGATTTTTTAGTGGTAACGACGCCACAGACATAGACGCTGAAGCGGCGATAGTAACGAGTGCCGCGGTAGCCGTCGCATCAACACCTAGCGCCCCAGTTAGCAAACCATCTCCAGCTGCCACGGCAACAATGCCAGCAGTTGTAGGCGCTGCACCAGCGACTTCAGCAGAAGACGCCGCCAAAGCAGAGCAAATGCTACAATACTGGTGGCTACATGCTGATGAACAAACACGTAAAGAGTTCATGAGCTGGGCCATTAAACAGCTTTAACCTTGGTTTTGATCCTACATTGAGTATGATCCCATTGGTATATCACGCCAGCTACTCTAAGCTGGCGTTGCCATCACAGCATCAATTTCCTATTACCAAATACGGCGCTTTATACGAGTACCTACTCAATCAGGGAATTGCAGCACCAGCGCAATTTAACTCACCAACAAAAGCCGATTTCAAATATCTCACGCAATTACACCATCAAAGCTATGTTAAAGACTTTATTTCAGGTGAACTAGACAGCAAACTGATGCGTCGCATCGGCTTTCCGTGGAGCAATTCTTTAGTTGAACGCACCCTCTACTCCGTTGCAGGAACCGCACTTACTTGTAAGCTCGCAATAGAGCACGGCTGCGCAATACATCTAAGTGGAGGTTACCATCATGCCCACCAGCAATTTGGTAGTGGATACTGTATTTTTAATGATCTGACTTTAGCTGCTAATGCTAGCTTACAGCTGGACAATATTGAGACCGTGCTTATTTTTGACTGTGATGTGCACCAGGGTGATGGCACAGCCACTATGGCTCAATCATCAAGCCAGATAATCACTTGCTCTATTCACTGCCAAGAGAATTTTCCAGCACGCAAACAATCGTCCGACTATGACGTAGAGCTCCCCCGCGGCGCGCAAGATAAGCAATACCTAGAAACCGTCAACCAAACACTTGCTTACCTTATACGGCTACATAAACCCGATCTCATTATTTACGACGCTGGCGTTGATATACATAGTGATGACAATCTCGGCCATTTAAATATCAGCATCGATGGCATTTACGCGCGAGACAAAGAAGTTATTGCTCAAGCTAAAACAGCACAAATTCCCATTGCTTGTGTCATCGGTGGCGGCTACAGTAAAGAACCACAACAGCTTAACCTTCGTCATAGTCAGCTATTTATTGCCGCTAATACAATGTGGTAATGTCAGGGTTATCAAGATTCAAATCTGTTTAACACAAGGGGTGTTATATGCAATTAGAAATAAGAAACTACTATGAAGTCTTATTGCTCGAACTATTGTCAGATGAAGGTCTATTGGATGAACTCCCCGAAGATTATCTCGCCGATCTCTGCTGTATTACACTCAATCAACTTCCAGTACGTTATATCAGACACTTAGTCGATACCTACTTTTTTGAAGATTACAACGAACTACAACAGATGAAGGCTGAAATACAGCAAGCGCTAGAAAAGTCGCGGGTGTTTTTAAAAGAGTCTAATAAGCAGTAGTCGCTTCGCAGAGTTTAAGTCACGACTATTCGCACGTATCAAAATATCACAAAATTATCTGAGGTCTTTTAATAATAAGGCCTCAGCGAGTTTCCCCCCAGCCCCCTCAAATACAACACAAAGACAAACCTTTAGCTTTAGCCCTATTCCTTTAACCTGTGAACATAAACACTAAAGCAACCAAAGCCAAGCCCTAAGAATCATTAGGCTCATCAAACCACCGTTAGATGACACCATCGTAAGTGACCAGCCAGTATCAACAAATTACCCATTGGCTTTAGTAAGCCTCATTATCGTTCATGACGTTTTATAAAAGGCAGGCTATTACAGCTCAATAAGGAGCAGCTAGATATTGAACGAGCAAGACTCTGCAGCATGGATGCTGTTGTTAAGCCCTCAGGGATGAGTTCATGGCGTCTTGTGGAGTCAATATCCAGCAGCTAGAACATTCAGAGCCTAATCCAGATACAGGGTCAGGACAAGCTAATCCGATTTTTTACATGAGGTGGTACACACGAATTGTACAAGTAGGGAGTCTAATATAAAAAAGGCGCAATAGAACTGATAACGTTAGTTGGATTAGCACTAAAAAAAGTATGAAAACAAATAGTTATTTCTTAGGTGTTACAAAAAGCGGGGAGTTTTGGAGGCTCCCCTAGAGCCGCACTCCGGCACATGAGTCACTTGCTGCGGTTGCTCCCTTCCAGGCCTGGCCGAGTTCACAAGTTATCATTGCGGAGGGACCCTAGGGTCACCATCGATTTCTTTAAGAGCGTTACTCCAAAGAACGGCTGCATTATCTATCATGCATCACCAGCAATCAAGTGATTATCACCCAAGTTTACCCAATTTGGGTTTAATCGACGATTCTATAAACAAAAGCCCTTAAATAAGGGCTTTTTCACACTATAAACTAGAGCTTATCGCGTAAGGGGTTGGTTATCAGTTTAACTGTAGGTAGCTATAAACTAAGTTTGCTGCGGTTTTTCTCGATTAGCTTTTCACCAATCCCTTTCACTTCGGTGAGTTGTTCAATTGAATTAAAATTTCCATGCTGTTGACGATACTCAACAATTGCAGCGGCTTTAGCCTCACCGATACCACTTAATGCGGATAGCTGAGCAATTGTTGCGCTATTAATTTTAATCAACTCGGATTTAGCTTTAGATTGTTTTGCTTGCTGTGACGTGGGTGCTTCTGCAACTTTCGTTGCCGATACTGCAGGAAATATTAATAAACTCGATAGGCATAAAATAGACAAAATGACTTTATACATAGAAAACTCCTTTTATTTATCCATAAATGTGTGGCCGCAATCCTTTTTCCATCGCCACAACTAAAAGATAGATCACTGTCGCGAATTTAGCCAGTCAGCGCGCACCATCACACCAACGCCAACACGAAAGAGATCACGATCACACTAAAGGTATAATGGCTAACTTTCAGTAACTTGTATTGCACATACAAAAAATGCCTGTTTGATGAATAAATGTCGAATTAACAGAACAACTTTAAGTGACAGTAATCTCAAATGCACTATTTTCGGGAGAGCTCGCACGCTTTTTATATGCCAAATCTGTAAGTTTTTAACGCCATGCCAGATTTTGAACTTAGCTAAAGCTGAACTAGAGTGAGTCAACCTAAAATAATAATGGACATGACAATGTCATTTGAATCAACAAAAGTACCCGATAATACCGATGGCATGATGTCAAAACAGCAGAAAAAGTTAATCATTTTGGCTGCTGATATCATACTGTTATTTTTGATGTATAACTTCCTTCCCTTCGAACAAGGCGTTAATACGGGTTTAGCCTTACTGGTATTTACAGCAATTCTGTGGTTAACAGAAGCCATTCATATCAGTGTCACAGCAATTCTAATTCCAATTTTGGCCGTTCTATTTGGTGTGTTCGAAACACAATCGGCAATGAGTCACTTTGCGAACCCTATCATTTATCTATTCTTTGGTGGTTTTGTGCTAGCTGCTGCGTTAAACCACCAAGGTATTGATAGGTTGATTGCCCAGAAAGTGCTTGGCGCTTCGAAAGGTCGCCTTTCAGTAGCCTGTGTGATGCTATTTGGGATCACCGCGGGTCTATCTATGTGGATCAGTAATACCGCCACAACCGCAATGATGTTACCTCTTGCTCTTGGTATTTTGCATCAAATCGATATCGCTAAGCATAAAAGCACCTACCTGTTTGTGTTGCTAGGTATCGCCTACTCGGCCAACATCGGCGGGATAGGTACCTTAGTGGGCAGCCCGCCTAATGCGATTGCGGCTGCTCAAGTAGGACTATCTTTTGCCGATTGGCTTGAGTTTGGTCTTATTACTGTCGCAATTATGCTGCCAATGATGCTGATTGCACTTTATTTGTACTTAAAGCCCGATCTTTCGATGATCTGTGAAGTGAAAGCCGAGCAGCAGTCATTGAACTTCCAAGGTAAATTAACCCTACTTATTTTCATTTCAACAGTGTGCTGCTGGATTTTCAGTAAACCTCTTTCACAAGCCTTAGGCGGCATCGCTAAATTCGATACAATTGTAGCCCTGAGTGCGGTCGTACTATTGGCAGGTCTTGGGTTAGTCCAATGGAAAAAAATTGAAACCACAACAGATTGGGGCGTACTTATCCTATTCGGTGGCGGCTTAACCTTAAGTGCTGTACTTAAAGCAACGGGCACAAGTGTATTTCTAGCCCATTGGATCACCGATATTTTTGGTAATACCCACATGGCGCTATTTACATTTGCAGTAATAGCCTTTGTGGTCATGTTAACTGAATTTGCCAGTAATACGGCCAGTGCAGCATTATTGGTTCCGGTGTTTGCTGCCATAGCCGAAGCTTTAGGCCTGTCACCTGTTATGCTGTCAGTATTAATTGGTATCGCTGCATCTTGTGCCTTTATGCTACCTGTTGCCACACCACCAAACGCTATCGTTTATGGCTCCGGTTATATTAAGCAGTCTGAAATGATGAAGGCTGGTGTGATTATCAACTTTATCAGTATGGTAGTGCTTTATATCATCGCGCATACTTTCTGGGATATTTAACCCAACACAAAAGAGCCCAACCTTAGGTCGGGCTCTTATTATTCATTGTAAAAATCAGCAAGTATTAACCTCACACGAATTGGTTATTACCCCAGCTTATCTAAGCCCGCCTCAAGTGCCTGAATAATATCTTCTACCGATTCTAGTCCCACCGAGATCCGCAGCAAATTATCCGTGATCCCCGCTCGACTTCGCTCTTCATCTGTATAAGGAGAATGTGTCATTGAAGCTGGGTGCTGGATAAGCGATTCAGCATCGCCAAGACTGACCGCAATAGAAAATAACGGCAACTGATTAATAAAGCTTATCGATTCCTCAAGGCTGGCATCAAGCTCAAACGCTATTACGCCGCCCGCTCTTCGCATCTGCGTGCCAAGCAATTTATGACCAGGATGGCTTTTAAGTGCTGGGTAGTACACCTTAGATATTTTCGGGTGGTACTCAAGGTAACTAGCGATTTTTTCAGCATTATCACAATGCCTTTCAAGGCGAACATCTAAGGTTTTTAATCCTCGCAGGATGAGCCATGCATCATGGGGAGAAAGCACTGCGCCAACATCTTTGATCATTTCATATTTAATCACCTCCATCTGCTGATGACTCGCGCAGATCAGCCCGGCAATAACATCACCATGACCATTGAGGTATTTAGTGGCGCTGTGAATAACAATATCGATCCCATGCTTGATGGGTTGCTGCAATAAAGGCGTCATAAAGGTGTTGTCCACCACACTCACCAAATTGTGCTGCTTAGCGATACCAGCTATCAAATCCAGGTTATACACATCTAAATGTGGATTTACCGGTGTCTCGCAAAAAATTACTTTGGTATTAGGCTTTACTGCGGCCTTAATTTCCGCTTCGTCATTGAAATTAACTAATGATACTTCAATGCCGAACCTCACTAACAGCGAAGTCATTAACGAAAAAGTACATCCATAAACTGCATTAGATGCGACTAAATGATCACCATGACTTAAGTTTGCCAATAATGCTGCCGATACCGCCGCCATGCCAGAAGCCGTCGCAGCCGCCGCTTCGCTGCCTTCTAGTGCAGCAATTTTGCGCTCAAGCTCTGCTGTCGTCGGGTTTCCTAAACGCGTGTAAATATAACCTTGTTCAGCTCCCGAAAATCTCGCTCCGCCCTGCTCTGCGCTATCAAACACAAAAGTAGCACTTTGGCATAATGGCGTCACCAGCGCACCGACGGGGTTACTCTCACGTCCAGCATGGATTACTTTTGTGGCGAGTTTCCATCTATCTTGCATATTGCTCTCCCAACTAATTTACACTGACTTTTTAATCGTTGTGAATGTCAGTTAACTCTCTTCAAGCTCAAATGAATTTACCAACCCATTAAATCTAAAAATCAAACAACAGGGCTAACTCTTATGCGCTCAACATGAACTACTCAGGCTAAAGATCATACTATTTGGGAGGAATTTGACTTAAGCAGCATGTAAATTGAATGTTACAGCCAACGGAAAATGTGAGGAGGCAAGTGGGATTATCAACGATGTTTTAGTGAGTGGCTAACTTATAAGTGTTTGCTAAATAGCACTTATAAGTTAGCGCGAAGCCTCAGTCGCGAGCATCATCAAATCGTTTAACATAACAAACTAGTCTTTATGGACCGTTGTCTTCTCTGCTTTAACGCTTTTAGACAATACGCTCGCCGATAGCTCTTTTAGACTGAGTAGCAGTTCTTTATGGATCCCTGAAAGCTTAGGCTTAGATTGCGCAGTAAACTCAAGCGGACGACATAATGCCATTGCTTGGTAACCGAGCCTTGCCGTTAGAAGTCCGCCACCTAGCCCTTGAGCGAGTCTGGCAGATAATTTACCTGACATCTCTACCGACAACAATTGAGTGCCTAAGTCGGTAATAATCTCGCTCGAGCCGGCGTAGATAATATTGCCTATAATGCTGCGGATCAGTTTTATGCGACTCCAATAACCCAGCTCAACGCCATAACAAGCTGCAAGCTTATTAATCATGCTCTGGTTACGCCAAAGAATAATCGCCATATCTAACATCGCTAAAGGACTCGCAGCCAGTAATAAAGCCGATTCTTGAGCAAAACGTCGCACAATTTTTTTAGCGGCTAAATCACGCTCACTCAATACCAGTGAATCGAACAATATGAGTTTTTCAGCGTCGTTATGTTCCGCTGTAACACTTTGCTGATATCGACTAACCTGCACGGTTTTAGGGAGTTTCTCAATGATCTCATCAATAAATGGATCGGCCTCTCCCATCTGCATGCTGTGCACTAAACGGTTACCAACACTTTGACTGTCTTCGATAGCCTTTAAGGCTTTTAGCTTTCGCCATTCAACAAAGGTCATCTTACCAGCCCATAATGTCACAAGAACGGTGACACTGGCATAAAGGCCAAATAACCAACTACTCTGTAAAAAAGCCGCTTGTAGGCTAAGAACGGCTTCTACAACCACGACCACAGCGATACCGACTAGGCACAACCTCCCCAACCAACTGCGTTTACGCGTTAAGTGCGGATCTTTTGTCGTTTCTTGCGCTAACGGATCAAACGCCGCTAAACGCTCGTCAACTAGGGTTTCAAGCTCTGACTCTGAGAAGCTAGCGGTTTCGATAAACTCGAGCTGTGGATCAAAGCTAGTCGCTGCAGCTAGCTTTATATCTGTCTCATTGCTATCAGAGTCACTATTGTCGAATCGTTGTTGTTTTTTAATGGAATTATCACCTTGTGACATACACACTCACTCGTCTACGTTTACCTAAAGACTGATCTAGTATTATTTCAACTTGTCACCGAGCAAATACTGTAAAACATGATCTAAACGTATGTGCTCAAAATCGGCGTTACTGCGCTGCGGATGTTGATTCACTGCTGGCGCAAAATTGACAAACTCAAAGCCCTGATTATCCCAAAAATCAGCAGAGGGTAAAGACTTAGGCACCTCTCCTGGAAACAGGGTCACAGGCTCTTGCTCGCTAAGCTCGGTGCCACGTACCACTTCTATTTCGCGTCCATCTTGTTTGACCATGCCATGGCTAGTTGATTTAATCGCACTGATCGCCATGGTTTCAACCTCACAACCCTCAAACTTAGCGTGTTGCTGACTTTGATGAACTAATTGAGTCAATAAAGATAAAACATTGCCTTGCTGATCACGAGTAACATGGTCAACTTTACTGGCTGCAAACAACAGCTTATCTATTTTTGGCGAGAAAAGTCTTTTGAGTAAGCTCGACTGGCCAAATTGAAAGCTTTCCATCACCGCATGGATTGCTGATTTCATGTCATCAAATTGAGCACGGCCACGGTTTAGTGGGGTAAAGCAATCGACAAGTAATAGCTGCCTATCAAATTTGGCAAAGTAATCATGATAAAAAGGTTTAACGACCCGACTGACATACTCTTTATAGCGCTGCTTTAGCGTGTGATAAAAGCTGTTAGAGGCCGATTGCTCAAGTGTTTGAAAGCCTAACTCATCAATATCAAGCAGCGGAAACAATGCCAAAACAGGCGTGCCATCTAACTCACCCGGTAACAATAATCGCCCCGGCTGAGCATAATAAAATCCATGATTCGTCACGCAGTCTTGCAGTAGCTTTTGGTAACTGTCTGCAATTTGCTGCAGCTTAAGTTCATCAGCTTCGCTGGCCAAATCAATGCTATTAAGTAATTGAGTAAATTCAGCATAATAAGTCGAACACTGAAAAACGGCCTTTCTTTCTACTTGCGTATTTGACCACTGCTGAAATGACAGTTTTAGCATGGGCAGATCGAGTAGCCATTCACCCGGATAGTCGACAATATCTAAATATAAGGTGGCACTATCGGTAAGCTTTGACAGTAAACCTTTAGCTGGACGATATTTTATGGCGAGTCTGAGCTCGCTGATACTACGGGTAGATATTGGCCAGACCCGAGGTTCAGTCGTTAACGACTTCATCGCCCCGTCATAATTAAAACTTGGAATAGTTAAATCAGGTTGCATATCGCGTTTTACGCCATACAAGCGACCATCACGCGCGACTTGCCATAAGGGTAAGTGTGAGCTTGTTTCTGCAATACCGGAATGCAGCAGTTGATTAACAAGGCCAGTAATAAACGCTGTTTTACCCGCCCCAGCCAAGCCTGTAACCGCTAGGCGTAGATTTCTATCGGTTGTTCTAAGCGCAACGGCTTGGGTATTCTTAGTGAGCTTTTTGAGAGAGCGTTTAAGACTTGCCATAAAATGAAGTAAAACTCGTTTTGAGAAAGTTCTAGGGCAGTATAGCCTGCCCCGTCATTGAACTATAGATAATTGCTTATAGATCATTGGCTACAGATGATTCATCTATAAATTATTGATTTGATCTTTAAGATCGTAATTGTCAGAAGTGACGTGACGTTCTAGATTTTGTAGCCTCACTTCTAAAGTTCTAAACTGGCTATTCACATCCTTTAGGGCCATTTTAGCTGGCTCTCCTGATTGCCAAAACTTTTTCTTCAATTCAATCTCTTTGCTTGCAAACTCGTTCTTTCCTGTGCCAGGTTTAATATCCAAGATCATCCAAAGCAACACGTAGATGATCAGCACAATCCCTGAGCCACCCAACAAGAAGATTGAAGCGGCAAGTACTCTAACTAACCAAGTTTCAAAATTGAAGTAATCAGCAATACCGGCACACACACCCGCTATTTTACCTGACTGAGGAATCCGATATAACGTTCGTTTACCATCGTTCATCCTGACTTCCTCCTTGTTATTTAATTAAATAGTGGCGCAGTTCTACAGTAATGAGTCGAGGTTGTTTAATCATTTCGACTCCTCCACTGTGGTGCCTCACTGTCTAAGATTGCTTCTAACGTTTCAATGCGGTGTGACATTTTGTCAGCTTTGGCAATCAGCTCATTAAGCTGGTTAAACTCTTCTTCAGTAAGGCCTTGGCTAACCTGTCTCTTACTGCGGTAATGCAGTATTAACCATATTGGAGCCACGACTACCATAAAAATAATAATCGGGGCCATTAAAATATCCGGGTCCATAACTCACCTCCTTTTAGGTTATTACTTAGTTTTAGTTTTACTGCCCTTCATTTTCGCTTTAAGCGCTTCAAGCTCGGCGTTAACTGAATCTTCAGCTTCTAGCGCAGCGAATTCATCGTTCAGCGTGCGCTTATTACCCAAATCGTATGAATCAACTTGAGATTCTAAATTTTCTACACGACGCTCATATTGATCAAACTTACTCATGGCATTATCAATTTTACTTGAATCAAGCTGCTTCTTTACTTCTAAGCGTGATGAAGCTGTCTGCTTGCGCATGATGATAGTCTTTTGACGTGCTTTAGCATCGGCTAGCTTATCTTGTAGCAAGTTAACTTCTTCTTTAAGACGCAAGATATGCTCTTCAACAACCACTAATTCAGCAGCAAGTGTTTGCGCTAGGTCATTCGCTTTTTGTTTTTCAACTAAAGCCGCTTTCGCAAGATCTTCACGGTCTTTCGATAAAGCAAGTTCAGCCTTATTTTCCCAATCTTGTACCTGCTCTTGTACTTTAGCGATGCGGCGAATGATCTCTTTTTTCTCAGCCAATACTTTGGCAGAGGTAGAGCGCACTTCAACTAACGTGTCTTCCATCTCCTGAATGATAAGACGAACCATTTTCTCTGGATCTTCAGCCTTATCAAGTAATGAACTGATATTCGAGTTTATGATGTCTGCAAAGCGTGAAAAGATTCCCATAATAATTTCCTCTAATTAACGTTGGATTCGATAAATATAATCCACATTCCGTGCCAACTTTCTATTTACCCAACAATACAACGACTTAAACAATTATTTAACTTTTACTTTCATTTATAAACTGACCGTCATATTATTATTTTCACCACTTATTAGCGTGAAAGACTAAAAATTACTGTGAGAAAGCAATTTCAGCAAGATAACCTGATTGGACAATCCAATGCTTTACTGGAAGTCCTTGAACATATTTCACAAGTAGCGCCTTTATCTAAGCCGGTACTCATTATTGGTGAACGCGGTACAGGTAAAGAGCTTATCGCTGAGCGTTTGCACTATTTATCAAAACGCTGGGATCAAAGCTTTATCAAGCTCAACTGCTCATCGTTAAGTGAAAACTTACTCGAAAGTGAGTTGTTTGGCCATGACTCCGGTGCATTTACCGGAGCGAATAAAAAACATGAAGGCCGTTTTGAACGCGCCGATGGCGGCACCTTGTTTTTAGATGAGCTTGCCAATACTTCAGGGCTAATTCAAGAAAAGTTATTACGCGTAATTGAATACGGCGAATTTGAACGCGTCGGTGGAAGCAAAACGGTACAAACCGATGTGCGCCTTATTTGTGCCGCCAACGAAGATCTTCCCTCTCTTGCTGAAGCGGGTGAATTTAGACCAGATCTACTCGACAGACTCGCTTTTGATGTGATCACTTTGCCCCCCTTAAGACACAGAACAGAAGATATTATGCCACTTGCAGAGTATTTTGCGGTCGGTATGGCAAGACAGTTAAAGCTTGAGCTATTTGAAGGCTTTAGCCCAAATGCAACTAAGCAGCTTATGGAGTATCAGTGGCCTGGTAATATTCGCGAGCTTAAAAACGTTGTTGAACGTAGCGTTTATCGCAATGCCGATACCAACATCGCCATTGATCAGATCATTATTGACCCCTTTGCTTCCCCCTATCGACCAACAAAGCGCGTTAAAACAAAAGAGCGTCAGCAAAGTGTGTCTCCTGAAAACGTTAATTTCACTAACAATGGCACAGAAGTAAGTGCTAACCCAATAACAAAGGTCGACAATACGGTTAACTTCCCTATCGACTTCAAAACACACTGTGAGCAAAACGAAGTAGCTATTCTTAAACTCGCGTTAGAAGCGGGCCAATTTAACCAAAAGAAGACCGCTGAATTGCTCGACCTTAGTTACCATCAACTTCGCGGGATCTTAAAGAAATACAACTTGCTGGATAAATAATTGCTGTTAGCTAGCGGGCACTGTTAAAATGGCTGACAATGTTCAGCTAAAAAATGATTGCTTAATGAAACAGCTGCTAAAGAGAATAAAGTTGATCACCGGGATCGTTGCGATTAACTTGTTACTCATCGCCTGTGGGCCACAGCAAGTTCCCGCGGGTTTAGTCTACTGCTCGGAAGGCAACCCTGAGACGTTTAATCCTCAGTTAGTGACCTCAGGAACGACAATTGACGCCACTTCACAACAAATTTACGACAGTTTAGTCGATTATGACCCGATTTCGGGTGAAATAGTGCCTTCTCTTGCGACCTCATGGGACACCTCTGAAGATGGGCTAAGCTATCGCTTTAAGTTACGATCAGGTGTCAAATTTCATCATACCCCTTGGTTTACACCGACTCGCGAATTAAACGCCGATGATGTGCTGTTTTCTTTTAATCGCATCATAGATAGCAGCAACCCTTACCATCAAGTATCAAAAAGTGGTTACCCTTTCTTTCAAAGTATCGGTTTTAATCAAACTGTCGCCAATATAGAAAAAGTGGCTGATGACGAAGTGATTTTTCACCTGAATCAAAGTGATGCATCATTTCTTGCCAATTTAGCAACCGGTTTCTCTGTTATTTTGTCTAAAGAGTACGCCGATAACCTCATCAACCAAGGAACCCCTGAGCTGCTGGACAGAAACCCTGTCGGTACGGGTCCGTTTAAGTTGGTCAAATATGTCAAAAATGAGCTTATCCGTTACCACCGAAATGATGATTTTTGGCGCACTTTACCTGAATTGGAACAGCTTGTTTTTAATATTACCCCACAAAGTAGTGCCAGATTAACCAAGCTCATCACGGGTGATTGTAGTGTATCTGCGCTCCCTAAAGCTGGCGAGCTACCTGTGATTAAGCGCCACCCTAGCCTTGAGCTTGATACCCAACTTGGTTTCAATGTCGCATTTTGGGCTTTCAACACCCAAAAGAAACCTTTTGATGATGTTCGTGTTCGTCAGGCATTGGCCTACGCCGTCGATAAAAACAACATCTTAAGGGTGGTTTACCAAGAAACAGCGATAAAAGCGACGGGAATGCTGCCCCCCCAGTCTTGGGCCTACCATTACAATAAGAGCCGCTATCAATATAATCCTGAAAAGGCACGCGCCTTGTTAAAGGATGCTGGAATAACCAACCTAAGCATTGATATCTGGGCGATGCCCGTTGCACGTATTTATAACCCTAATGCGCTTAAAACAGCCGAACTAATCCAGGCCGACTTGGCCAATATCGGTGTTAAGGTCAATATTGTCACTTACGATTGGAGTGTATTTAATCAAAAACTTAATCGTAACGACTATGACTCAGTGTTAATTGGTTGGAATGCTGATAATAGCGATCCTGATAATTTCTTTTCACCTATTATGAGTTGTGACTCTCTCGACTCGTCGAGTAACCGTGCCCAATGGTGTAATTTAGAAATGGATAGCATCTTAGCAAAGGCCAAAGCCACGACATCAGAACCCGAACGAAAAATACTTTATCAGCAAGCTGAAGCGTTATTTATCGAACATGTGCCTATGATGACATTTGCCCACGCTACCCAGTTGACCTTTAAAAACAGAAACGTCAAACAAACACAGCTTACTCCTTTTGGCGGGATTTCATTTGAACGAGCCAAAAATATAGCGCCTGAGGGAGACTTATAATGGGTCGATATCTTTTACGCAGATTAAACCTATTTTTTGCCACAACGCTTGTATTAGTTGGCGTGTTGTTTGTGACGACTGAACATTTCCCCGTTAATAAGGCATTTGCTTTAAGCGGAATAGCGGCCCCGAGCGCAGAGCAATTACAGCAAATAGAAGAGACTTATCAGTTAAACGGCAATCAACTAGAGCAGTTTATTGCCTATGCAAAGACGCGTTTGAGTGGCGATTTAGGCTTATCTATCACCTCTCAACGTCCAGTTATTGAAGAATTAACCCAGGCATTGCCTGCTTCATTTGAGCTAGCAACGGTTGCAGGGCTAATTGCAGTACTACTGGGCGTTCCATTAGGGATATTCGCCTCATTAAGTAAGAATAAAATCACCCAACACAGTATTATGGCGATCACCTTAACCGGTTATTCAATTCCGGTATTTTGGTTAGGCCTCACCTTATCACTCTGGTTTGGTGTCGAACTTGGTTGGCTGCCAGTATCAGGGCGGATTAACCTATTATATGAAATCGAGCCAAAGACCGGATTTATGCTAATCGATACCCTCTTCTCTGACTCGGTATACCGTTTCTCCGCATTTAAAGATGCCCTGTTTCATATTATATTACCCTCGATAACCCTAGCCGTATTGCCTTTTACAGTGGTGGTACGAATTACCCGCGCCGCCATGTTAAACATTATGGACCAACCTTACATTAAGGCAGCTGAAGCTCGCGGATTACATACTGGAACCATTGTGCTACGCCATGCGCTGCCAAATGCGCTTATTCCCGTGCTAAAAAACTTGGGGTTAATGCTGGGGACTTTTGCAAGTTACGCCATGATTGTTGAAGTTATCTTCTCCTGGCCCGGAGTCGGCAACTGGTTAGTATCGGGTATTTATCAGCGTGATTACACAGTGATCCAAGGTGGCGTGTTAGGCGTTGCACTTATCATCATTTTTTTAAGCATCTTAATTGAAGTACTTCATAACGCTTATAATCCGCTAAGCAGGAAAGAACTTTATGCCGCGAATTAGAATTTATCAAGAAGACCATATCCCTTCGCCAATGCAAAAGGTGTGGCAGGCATTTGCTGATAACCCGTTCGCATTAATAGGGCTTTGGGCTGTATGTTGTTTACTTATAGTGGCAATTTTTGGCCCATGGATAGCGCCATTTTCACCAGAGCAACAGGATCCATTGGCACTGCTTTTACCGCCGTCTTGGGATGCGAGTGGCACGGTTGAGCACTTTCTCGGGACCGATGATTTAGGCCGAGATATCTTTAGTCGCTTGCTTCACGGTGCGCACCTTACGTTTGGCATGGCGCTGGCTATTGTACTGGCGTCCTTGTTAGTCGGTTTCATCATTGGCTCAATTTCTGGCATGATGAAGGGGCTAAAATCATCAATTTTAAGCCACCTTCTCGACGCGCTGTTATCCATTCCATCTTTATTAATGGCAATATTGGTTGTAGCGGTTATGGGGCCAGGATTAGATAACGTATTTTGGGCTGTGGGTATAGCCCTAACGCCACAGTTTGTAAGGGCAATTCACCAAGCTGTGCACGAAGAACTGCAAAAAGATTACGTGACAGCGGCCAAGTTAGACGGCGCTAACTCAGTACAGGTTTTTTGGTATGTCATTATGCCAAACGTATGGGAAACCGTGATCATCCAAACGACGCTGGCCATTTCAGCTGCGATTTTGGATATTGCAGCACTGGGATTCTTAAACCTTGGAGCGCAAGCCCCAAGCCCTGAATGGGGCGCTATGGTGTCTCAAGGATTAGATAACTTATTGACCGCACCTTGGACTGTAACCATCCCAGGTGTTGCTATTTTATGTAGCGTGCTTGCTATTAACTTAGTCGGTGATGGTTTGAGATCGGCGTTATCGCCCATCAGAAATTAATACTATGCCTTTACTTGATATACGTAACCTCACCATTGAACTTGATACGCCTCAAGGGCGAGTCAAGGCTCTGGAGCGCGTTAGCTTAACCATAAACCCCGGCGAATTACACGGCCTTGTGGGTGAGTCAGGCTCAGGTCGTACTCTACTCGCTCGCGCGATTTTAGGGGTGCCTGGCCATAACTGGACCATTACTGCTGATCGTATGATGTGGGATGGCCAAAACCTAATGGACATGTCTACCAAGCAGCGCCGCAATTTAATGGGCAGTGAAATCGCAGTCATATTCCAAGATCCTACAGGTAGCCTAGATCCAGCGATTACAGTGGGTAGTCAGCTCGTTGAAGCCATGCCTCAAGATAAACAAGTTTCATTTTGGAAACGCAATAAAGCGCGTAAAGCAACGGCGCAAAAATGGTTGCATAAGGTTGGTATTAAAAACACTGAAGAGGTCATGAGCAGTTATGCTTGGGAGCTCTCTGCAGGTGAGTGTCAGAAAGTGATGATAGCAATGGCCATTGCCAATCAGCCACGCCTATTGATTGCAGATGAGCCCACAGACTCGATGGAGATCAGCACTCAAGCGCAGATATTTAGACTTTTAAGTAAACTTAATCAACTACACAATGTATCCATTTTACTTATCAGCCATGAATTAGAAACCTTATCGGGCTGGTGCGATCAGCTGACCGTACTCTATTGCGGTCAAGTGATGGAATCGGGCCCGACATCCGAACTCCTCGAGCAACCATTTCATCCTTATACTAAAGCGTTACTCGATAATATGCCCGACTACTCCGGAGTATTGGCCCATAAATCCGTGATGAAAACCTTACCTGGATCGTCGCCAGCATTGCAACATCTGCCTATAGGTTGCCGACTTGGACCGCGCTGCCCGCAGGCGCAGAAACGTTGTGTTAGTAAACCTAGTTTGTGCCATAAAAAAGGCCGCTATTTTGCTTGTCATTTCCCCTACCACAGTGAGCCATGCAATGACGACACCACTTCTTAAAGTTAATGATCTCAGTAAAAGTTATTATGCTGGCTACAAACGTTTTAAGCGTCAATACAACAAGGCGCTTTCACCGGTATCATTTGAGTTAAACCAGGGTGAAACATTAGCCATTGTTGGTGAAGCGGGTTCGGGCAAGAGTACAATAGCTCGAATTTTGGTCGGTGCGGAAATTAGAAGTGGCGGAGAGATTTTCTTCGAAGGGGAACCATTAGATAAACACGATCTAAAACAGCGTTGTCGCCTGATCCGCATGATTTTTCAGGATCCCAATACCTCACTTAACCCAAGGCTGACCATTGGCGAATTGTTGGATGAACCCCTGAAATTTAATACTAAACTGGATAGTCGTGAACGCAAGGCCCAGGTGATTGATAAGCTTAGAAAGGTTGGCCTATTACCGGAGCATATTGAATTTTATCCACATATGATCTCTGAAGGACAAAAACAGCGCGTTGCCGTAGCGAGAGCGTTAATGCTTGACCCAAAAATTATCATTGCTGACGAAGCCTTAACCGCCCTCGATCTATCAGTAAGATCACAGATCTTAAACCTATTGCTCGAACTGCAACAAGATATGGGGCTGTCTTATATATTCGTGTCCCATAATATGAATATTATCCGCCATGTCAGCGATAAAATAATGGTACTTAAAAAAGGGGTGATGGTTGAGAAAGCAACTACAGAACAATTGTTTAATGCACCTCAACATGAATACACCCAAAGGCTGATCCAAGAGCAAAGTTTGTTTACCCGAAAAAAATAACAAGGGTTTGTTTCGCTTTGACTGGGCATAAACTCGTAGGATTAGGCCTCTAAGGCCTCTTTTCCAGTCTGTAAACTGCTCCAACCACTGATAAAAAAGCCGATTTTCAACAAAAACGAGTGCCATTTGATGTCGGTTTAATTATCCTAGAGACAATTTTTTAAGAGAATCAAAAAATATGATCATCAAACCTAGAATCCGTGGTTTTATTTGTACTACGACCCATCCTGTTGGCTGTGAAGCTAATGTTCTTGAGCAAATCAACTTTACCAAAGCTAAAGGCAAAATTGCTAACGGCCCTAAAAAAGTATTAGTCGTTGGCTCATCGAGTGGATACGGTCTGTCTTCACGCATCACAGCCGCTTTTGGTAGCGATGCCGCCACGTTAGGTGTGTTTTTTGAAAAGCCAAGTACTGAAACTAAACCTGGCACAGCGGGCTGGTATAACTCAGCGGCATTTGACAAGTTTGCTAAGGCAGAAGGCCTTTACTCTAAAAGCATCAACTGCGACGCTTTTAGCCACGAAGCAAAGCAAAAAGCGATTGAAATTATCAAGCAAGACCTAGGTCAGGTTGATATGGTCGTTTACTCACTCGCGTCTCCTGTTCGAAAAATGCCTGACAGTGGTGAGCTAATTCGCTCATCTTTAAAGCCAATCGGTGAAACTTATACTGCAACCGCTGTTGATACCAACAAAGACATTATCATCGAAGCAACGGTAGAGCCTGCATCTGAGCAAGAAATTGCCGATACTGTCACAGTAATGGGCGGCGAAGACTGGGAACTATGGATGCAAGCCTTATCTGAAGCTGGCGTGTTAAGCGATAACTGCAAAACCGTTGCTTACAGCTACATCGGCACCGAGCTGACATGGCCTATCTACTGGCATGGTGCACTGGGTAAAGCTAAGATGGACCTCGATAGAGCCGCTCACGCGTTAGATACTAAGCTTTCTGCTACTGGCGGTAGCGCTAACGTTGCAGTACTTAAGAGTGTTGTGACTCAAGCAAGTTCTGCCATCCCTGTTATGCCTCTATATATTGCGATGGTATTTAAGAAAATGCGCGCAGAAGGCTTACACGAAGGCTGTATCGAGCAAATTAACCGTATGTTCAGCGAACGCCTATACAAGGCTGATGGCACTGCGGCTGATGTCGACGATTCAAACCGTCTTCGTTTAGATGACTGGGAGCTTCGTGAAGAGATCCAACAACATTGCCGTGACATGTGGCCACTAGTGACCACTGAAAACTTAAGCGAGCTGACCGATTACCGTGAATACAAAGAAGAGTTCTTAAAACTGTTCGGTTTCGGTATCGAAGGCATCGATTACGAAGCTGACGTCAACCCAAATGTTGAGTTTGATGTGGTTTCAATTTAACGAGCAACCGCTAGGTTTGGTTCGATAATAAAACGCCGCAATAGTACATTGCGGCGTTTGTTATTGCGCCTTCGCAAGCTCCTTCACCCTACCGCTTGCCTAACTGACTTTGTCGTCAGGCCTATCTCTGAGTACCGTTGAAATTAAATATTGCTTCATCCAAAAAACAACGAGGGCAGTAGAAAAAGCAGTAAGCTTTTAATCTTTATCTTCGTGAAAGCTAACCGCTTCGTGGTAAAAATTTCTGAATTAAAAATCAATGCGATACACCACGAAGGACATAGAGCGCTGCGCTACACGAAGAAATGCATCAGCAAGATTAACTATAAGATAATAGCTTTGCTTTTTTGCTCTCCTTCGTGATCTCCGTGAAAGCGGAGCGCTTCGTGG